>JBDSNQ010000185.1:0-15341 GCA_039915275.1 Sphingomicrobium sp. | reverse complement strand
AGCGCACCATGTGGTCGCGCCGCGCGCAGGAATATGAAGCGAAGATCAACTCCGGCGACCTGACGTCGATTGCCGAGGTGACCCGCGACCTGTTTCGCGCCGACGACCAGCCCGAACAGAGCTATTCGGAACGGCAAATCTTCGAAGCGGCGTCGTCGCGCCTAGCGCGCGAATTGGGCGCGATGGAGCAGACCGACGAGAAATCGGCGCTCAAGAAGATCCTCGAGATCCTCAACGAGGCCGCCGCCATCCACAACAAGTCCAAGGAACTCGCGGCCTAAAACGACTGCGATTTTACGGTTTTAACGAAGGGCGTGCCTCCCAAAAGGGGCGCGCCCTTCGCTTTTGTGCTTGCCCGAACCCTTTGTCTCAGTGTATTGCTGCATTAATACAGCACCAGGGAGAGTTTCATGCGCAAGGCAATCGTCAGTGCAGTAATGGTCGCAGCAGCAGCTTCGGCGGGGTGCGCGCGCGCCCATGGCGAATCGGGCGGGCCGACGGTCGAGCGTAATTATCAAATTGGCGGCTTCGACCGAATCGAGGTCGCCGGAGGGTATAAGGTCGAGGTCCACACCGGCGCGGCGCCCAGCGTCCATGCGAAAGGCGCGCAAAAGGATCTTGAGCGGCTGGTGATCGAGGTCAAGGGCGATCGGCTGGTGATCCATCCGCGCGAGAGCCGCGGCATGATCCACTTCGGCTGGGGAAGGCACACCAGGACCGTGATCAGCATCACTGTCCCGCAATTGCGCGGCGCCGACATCGCCGGCTCCGGCGACGTCCGGATCGATACTGTGCGCGGTGACAGCTTCGCCGGCAAGATCGCCGGCTCGGGCGAGCTGTTGCTCGACACCGTCGATGTGAAGACGCTCGATTTCAGCATCGCCGGCTCAGGCAGCGCCCAAGGCCGGAAAGGCCGGGCGCAGACTGTTTCGCTCGACATCGCCGGGTCGGGCGAAATCGACACCAAAGGCGTCGCGAGCGAGATCGCTTCGGTGTCGATCGCCGGATCGGGCAGTATCGCCGCTCACGCGTCGGGCACCGCCTCGGGCAGCTTGATGGGTTCGGGTGACATTGACCTGACGGGCGGCGCCAAATGCAATATCTCCAAACACGGTTCGGGCGACATTCGCTGCACCTAGCTGGCCACCGCGTAAGGACGATGTTAACCATAGGGTGGTGATGGTGCGCGCCATGCGCATCGTCATCCCCCTGATCGCCCTGTTGGCCTGTGTTCCGGCCCCTGCCGACGCGGCCACCCGCAACTTCGGAGTCAGCGGTTTCGACCGCATTCGCGTCGACGGCCCGTTCAAGGTCCGCATGGCCACGGGCGTGGCGCCTTTTGCCGTGGCAACCGGATCCGCCGGAGCGCTCGACACGCTCGCGCTCGATGTTCAAGGCCGGACCCTGATAGTTCGCAAAGGCCGCGCGTCGTGGGGCGGCTACCCCGGGGAAACCCAAGGCCCGGTCGAGATCAGCATCGGCACGCACGAACTCACGGCCGCCTCGCTCAATGGTTCGGGGATACTGGCCATCGACAAGGCGTCGGGATTGTCATTCAACCTGTCCGTCCAGGGATCGGGCGTGGCGAGCATTGGATCGGTCGCCGTCGACCAGCTCCAGGTTTCGATATTGGGCGCGGCCGAGGTCACTCTCGCCGGCACCGCACGCCGGCTGAACGCGACCATCCGCGGGGTATCGACGCTCGACGCCTCGTCGCTAAGGGTCACGGACGCGACGATTACCGTCCAGGGCCCGGCGACGGTCAAAGCGACGGTCACCGGCACTGCCAAGGTCGACGCGGACGGCGTGTCGACCGTAGGGTTCGACGGCAATCCGGCATGCATCGTGAAAGTGGTTGGCTCGGCAACCGTTACCGGCTGCCGTTAAGCACCGTCACTGGACCGTGATTCGGTCCTCTACCCCGGACAAAAAATTCCCCAATGCGCCAGCCAACTCCTCGCCGGCGGCGATGGCTTCGGCGCGCTCGGCTTGCGGCAGACAGTCGAGCAGGTCGCGACAGACGGCGCTATGCTCGATGTCAGCGGTCTCATGGACGCGGAAGAAACGCAGCGTCGGCTCATCCGTGACGCCGTAACGCTCGATCAATCCCTTGATTTTGGCGGATGCAACGCCCGGGAACTGACTTTCATAGGCGTACAACGCGCCGAGGCCCGACGCGTATGAGCGGCGCGACAGCCGGCTGAAGGTCTCGATCAGCGCTTCGGTCTCGGGATTGAGGCCCTGGCCGCGCACCGCGTCCTCGCTCTCGCCGAGGCCGCAGGCGAACATCATCCACAGCGTTGCGTGATCTTGCTTGCCGGCCTCAATCCCTTCTTCTTCGGCGAGATTCTCGGCCAGCATCCGCCGGCCCACGCGGTCTGGACAGGCGCTGTGCACCGCGCTCACCGCACGCGGAAATGCCTCGACGTGGTGGAAATATTGGCGCGCATAATCGCGCAGGGTGTCGAGCGACAGCCGACCCTCGGTCCACGCGTGGTAGAACGGGTGGCTTAGCATCGCCCGCGCCGCGACCTTGGCGTCGATTGCCGCCGAGACGGTGGAGTGATTGGTCATGTGAGCCTCCCTGATGTGATGTTGAGCCGCCGCGATAACTCGCGCCCAGCATCAGGACAAGTCAGACCAAGGCGAGTGTCGCCAACTTGCCGTAAAGCCGCGGCGGGAGTTCGGCGATCCCACTGTCGTCGCCCTCGGCCGGCGGCGCGCTAGCGTCTTCGAGATAGCGCCAACCCTGGTGCGCTCGCTTGGGGCTGGGCGGGATCAGGGTCAGCTCGCCCGAGCAGATGATGTCGATGCGGCCGTCGGCGCGTTCGTCGAAACGCAGGATCTGCTGGCACCCGACCAGCCGATGCTTGACAATCCAGAAGATCGCGCCGCCGATCAATTCGTCTGCACGCTTGGGCCGCATCCGCGTGACCACTCGAACCTCGCCATTGCGGGTTCGCGCCACGACGCGTTTCTCCAACGCCTCGATGGTCCGGCAGCCGAATGCGACTTTGGTCAGGTTGAGGTTGGGCACGCCTGCCAAATGGCGGGTGGTGGGCTTGGAATCAATCGCTTAGCGGCCGAGACCGGCAAGCGCGGCGAGGCCGAGGAAGCTGAAGAAGCCCATAACATCGGTCGCCATGGTAACGAACACCGCCGACGACACCGCCGGGTCGACCCGCGCTCGGTCGAGCGTCACCGGCACGAGGATTCCGGCCAACCCGGCGACGAGGTTATTGATAATCATCGCCGCGCCGATCACCAGGCCAAGCTTGGGATAGCCGAAAACAAAGGCGGTGCCGGTGCCAATGAGCAGGCCGAGCGCCAATCCGTTGGCGAGCGCGATCTTGAACTCGCGCCCGATCATGCGCAGCGTGTTCGAACTGGTGAGCTGGTTGGTGGCCAACGCTCGCACCACTACGGCCAGGGTCTGCGTCCCGGCGTTGCCGCCCATGCCCGAAACGATCGGCATCAGCACCGCAAGCAGCGCAAAGCGCCCGATCTCGCCTTGGAAAAGGCCGACCACGCTGGCCGCGACCATCGCCGTGCCAAGGTTGATGACCAGCCAAGTGAGCCGCGTGCGCACGGTCATGCCGATCGGCTCATTGATGTCGCCGTCGCCCGCGCCGGACAGCAGCAGCACGTCCTCGCCGGCCTCTTCCTGGATGATGTGGACGATGTCATCGACCGTGATCATGCCGACCAGCCGTCCCTCGCCGTCGATCACCGCCGCCGAAACCAACGCGTATTTCTGGAATCGCAGCGCGACATCCTCCTGGTCCATATCGACCGGGATCAGCGTCTGTTCGTCCATCATGATGTCGCGGACCGGCGACGAGCGCGGTGACCTCAGGATGCTCGACAATTTGCAGGTCCCGATCGGATGATGGCCGGGGTTGACGACAAACACTTCCCAGAAATCATCCGCCAGCTGGTCGGAGGAACGGAGATAATCGATGACTTCGCCGACCCGCCAATGCTCGGGCACCGCGATCAGGTCGCGCTGCATCAGCCGCCCGGCGGATTCCTCCGGAGAAGTGAGCGCTTCCTCGATCGCCGCGCGGTCGTCGGGCTCCATCGCCAGCAGCACCGCGCGCTGCTCGTCGTCATCGAGATCCTCGAGGATGGCGACCGCGTCGTCGGTCTCCATCTGCCCGGCGAGATCGGCGACCTGCTCCGGATCGAGCGCCTCGATCAGCGCCTCGCGGACATGCTCGTTCATCTCCGCCAACACATCGGCATCGACGATCCCGGCGAGCGCTTTGACCAGCCCTTCGCGCTCGTCGCGCGCGGCAAGTTCGATCAAATCGGCAACATCGGCGGGGTGGAGCGGCTCGACTAGCGCGCGGGCGGAGACATCGTCGCCAGCAGCGACCGCGTCCAGGACCTGGTCGACGAATTCGGGCCGCAGCCGGTCTTCGGCGTCCATCGCTTGCTGATCGGCGCCGGCCCGGGGCGCGTCGGCGGCGGCGATATGCTCGCTTTCGCTCATGCGCCCTGATCCCCAACAGCGGCCGCGACCGACCAGTGGCGACCTCCTATTGCCGCGCTTGCTCTGGCGCAAGCACGCCGCCGCTCCTAAATGCCTACTCGACCCCCCTTCTCAACCGGAGCATCATCCATGGCCGACGCCAAGCATCTGACCTTTACCCTTTCCAGCGGCGGCGACGTCGTCATCAAGCTGCGCCCTGATCTCGCCCCGGGCCACGTCGAACGGATTACCACGCTGGCTGAAGAAGGATTTTACGACGGAGTGAAGTTCCACCGGGTGATCCCTGGCTTCATGGCCCAGGGCGGCGATCCCACCGGCACCGGCACCAGCGGCTCGAAGCTACCCAACCTCAAGGCCGAATTCTCGAGCGAACCCCACGTCCGCGGCGTGGTCTCGATGGCCCGCACCAGCGAACCCAACAGCGCCAACAGCCAATTCTTCATCTGCCTCGACGATTCCACTTTCCTCGACAATCAGTACACCGTGTGGGGCGAGGTCGAGAGCGGCATGGAACATGTTGACGCGCTGCCCGTCGGAGAGCCGCCGCGCGAACCTGGCAAGATCGTCAAGGCGACCGTAGCCTAGATCGTGACCACAGCTCCCCGTCCGGCCACCCTGATTACCGGCGCATCGGCCGGCCTCGGCGCCGAATTCGCGCGGCAGTGCGTGCAGCGCGGTGAAGAGGTCGTGCTGGTCGCCCGGCGCGAGGACCGGCTCGACGCGCTGGCCGCTGAAATCGGCAACGCCCAGGTCATCGTCGCCGACCTTGCCAAACCCGGGGAAGGCACCCGCGTCGTCGGCGAAGCGATCAGTCGCGGCCTGTGGGTCCAGACGTTGATCAACAATGCCGGCTTCGGGCTCAAGGGCCGGTTCGACGAGCTGTCGCTCGCGCGGCAGCTGGAAATGATCGACCTCAACATTCGTGCGCTGACCAACCTCAGCTTCGTCGTGATCAACGACATGGTATTGAAAGGCGGCGGCGCGATCCTCAACGTCGCCTCGACCGCGGCCTTCCAGCCCGGCCCGCGAATGGCGGTCTATTTCGCGACCAAGGCTTTTGTGCTGTCGTTCACCGAAGCGCTTCACGAGGAGTGGAAAGGACAAGGCATCCGCGTCACCGCTTTGTGCCCAGGGCCGACCAAGACCGAGTTCGGCTCCGTCGCGGGATTTGACGAGAAGGGCGCGTTTGATCGATTCGCGGCGGATTCGCCGAGCGTCGTCCGCGCCGGTCTCGACGGCCTCGACCACAACCGGGCGGTGGTCATTCCCGGCCTCCTCAACAAGTTCGGCGCAATCGCGACGCGCTTCGCGCCGCGGTCGCTGGTGCGCAAGATCGCCGGGGCGATCAAATATTGAGCGAAGCAACTGAACGCTACCGCCGCCGTTACGTTGGCGGCATGAAGGGCGCGATATAAGGAGTACGCATGGCCGACACCGACACCCTGGAGCGCGCCTCGACGCGGGTGCAGGTCACCAACATGCCCCCGGCCGAAAGTGGTCGCGGCTTTGCCCGGCTGCCCGAGCGGCTGCTGCAGGAGCTCGGCCTCAAGGAAGGCGATGTCATCGAGATCGTCGGCAAGCGCTCGACGCCGGCGCGCGCGCTGCGCCCCTATAGCGAGGACGCAGGCGCGGACATCGTTCGCCTCGATGGCCTGCAGCGCGCCAATGCCGGAGTTGGCGCCGGCGACTATGTCCAGATCCGCAAGGCCCAATCGAAGCCGGCAAAGCGGGTCGTGCTCGCTCCCGCGCAAGACAATCTCAGGCTCCACGGATCGTCGGAAGCGCTGCGGCGCAGCTTCGCCGGGCGTCCGCTGACCGAGGGCGACATCGTCGCCACCCAGGGCCACCAGCGGATCGACGCCAGCCTGCCCGAGGAAGTGCGCAAGATGCTGAGCGCGCCGGCCTTCGCGATGCAGGAAGTGCGGCTGGCGGTGGTAACGACCGTGCCCAAGGGCATCGTCCACATCGACGCCAAGACCCAGATCGAGCTGCTCCCCGAATATACCAAGGTCGACGGCCAACGCCGCGCCGACGTCACTTATGACGATCTCGGCGGGATGAAAGACACCATCGACGCGCTGCGCGAGATGGTTGAACTACCGCTGCGCCACCCGGAGATATTCCAGCGCCTCGGCGTCGATCCGCCCAAGGGCGTGCTGCTCCACGGGCCACCCGGAACCGGCAAGACCCGGCTGGCCCGCGCCGTCGCCAATGAGAGCGAGGCACGCTTCTTCCACATCGCCGGTCCGGAAATCATGGGATCGGCCTATGGCGAAAGCGAAAAGCGCCTGCGTGAACTGTTCGAGCAAGCGGCCGAAGCGGCGCCGTCGATCATCTTCATCGACGAAATCGATTCGATCGCTCCCAAGCGCAGCCAGGTTACGGGAGAGGCCGAGAAGCGGCTGGTGGCGCAGCTGCTGAGCCTGCTCGACGGGATCGAGCCCAGGCAGAATCTGGTGGTGATCGCCGCCACCAATCGCCCGGAAGCACTCGACGAGGCACTGCGCCGACCGGGCCGCCTCGACCGCGAAATCGTCGTCGGTGTTCCCGACGAGATCGGGCGCCGCGAAATTCTCGGCATTCACACCCGCGGCATGCCGCTGGCGCCGGACGTCGATCTCGACGAGCTGGCGCGGCGGACTTACGGCTTCGTCGGCGCCGACCTGGCCGCGCTGACCCGCGAAGCCGCCCTCGAATCGGTGCGCCGGATCATGCCGCGCATCAACCTTAGCGACGAGATCATTCCGACCGAAGTGCTCGACGCGTTGTCGGTCGAGCTGCGCGATTTCGACAATGCGCTCAAACGCGTCCAGCCGTCGGCGATGCGCGAAGTGATGGTCGAGGCGCCGACCATCCGCTGGGACGACATCGGCGGACTGGATGAAGCGCGCGACCGATTGCGCGAAGGCGTCGAGCTGCCGTTGAAGCACCCCGAAGCGTTCCGCCGATTGGGTATCCGCCCGGCCCGCGGCTTCCTGCTCTACGGCCCGCCCGGAACTGGCAAGACGCTGCTGGCCAAGGCCACGGCGCGCGAAAGCGAGGCCAATTTCATCGCCACCAAATCGTCCGACCTGTTGTCGAAATGGTATGGCGAAAGCGAGCAGCAGATCGCGCGGCTGTTCGCCCGGGCGCGCCAGGTCGCGCCGACAGTCTTGTTCTTCGACGAAATCGACAGCCTGGTCCCGGCCCGCGGCGGCGGCTTCGGCGAGCCGCAAGTGACCGAGCGAGTGGTCAACACCATCCTCGCCGAGATGGACGGCCTCGAGGAGCTTCACAACGTGGTCGTGATCGGCGCCTCCAACCGCCCGAGCCTGATCGATCCGGCGCTGCTTCGGCCCGGCCGGTTCGATGAGCTGATCTACGTCGGCCCGCCCGATGTCGGCGGGCGGCAACGGATCCTCGAGATTCATACGTCGGCGATGCCGCTCGCCAAGGACGTCAAACTGGATGATCTGGCAGAGCGCACCGAGCTGTTTACCGGCGCCGACCTTGAAGATCTGGTGCGGCGCGCCGGTCTCACCGCGCTCCGCCACGGGATCGATGCGGGCAAAGTCACCATGGCCGACTTCGAAGCGGCGTTGACCGAGACGCGAGCGTCGGTCTCGCCCGAGATGCTCGAGGAATATGAACAGATCCGGCAAACCTTGAAGTCCGAGGCGGTGCGGCCCTTAGGCGGCATTGGCTTCGTCTTGCCCG
Organism: Sphingomicrobium sp.; assembly: GCA_039915275.1. GTDB lineage: Bacteria > Pseudomonadota > Alphaproteobacteria > Sphingomonadales > Sphingomonadaceae > Sphingomicrobium. Next base: position 7,150 of record JBDSNQ010000185.1, on the reverse strand, counting down.
GCATGCTGCATCCCCGAACCGACGCGAAATCAAAGCCTAGCTGACGTCCAACCAGCGGCGGCCGGCGACGGTCAAACCCAACAGGAGCATCGCCGAAGCCGCGAATGGCAAATGCGGATCGATCGCATAGAGCGCCATTCCGATTGCCGGAGCAGCGACGAAGCTGACCCCGTTGGCCGAGGTAATGACCCCGGCCACGCCGCCCTGCTCCGCCAGCGGGACGGCCAGCGACGCGCCGGCGGTGAAACCCGGCCGGGTCAGGCCGAAACCGGCCGAGGCCAGCGCGAAGCCGATGGTAATACCGTAGAGATCGTCGGCGAGCGCCGTCCACGACAGGCCGGCGGCGGCGATCGATGCGCCCCACAGAATCAGCGCGCGTGGCGACGTGCGCAGCCGCGGGATCAGGCCCCATTGCACCGCCAGAGTCGCCGACGCGCCAGCCATCATGACAATCGAAATAGGCCCCTCGGAACCGTGCGGCGAGAGGTGCAGGCGGTCGATGATGAAGAAACCAAGGCAGGTCAGGGTCGCCGCTTGGGCATGGCCGGCCACGACCCCGGCGATAATCCACGGTCGGATTCGCGGGTCATTCCATTTGAGCCGGCGCTGGCGCGGCGAGGTCGCGGCGACGACGCTGGCGCCGGTCGGAGTCGTGGCGAGCGAGGGATAGCTCATCGCCGCGCCGCGCCCGACCTTGCGGCCATGCTTGTCGTCTGGAAGCCACACCAAGATCGCGATCAGCACCACCAGGCCGATCGCGGAAAATGCGAACAATGGTCCGGGCAGGCCAACGAACTGGAGCACGAACAAAGGCGCCAGCGCGGGGCCGATGATCGTCCCCAGGCCGAACGACGACGATAGAGCCGAAAGCGCCGCGACTCGGCCGCTGCGCCGGGTCTTGGATGCCAGATAGGCTTGCGTGGCCGACGGCGTCGCGCAGCCAAGCGCCCCGTAAATCGCACGGAACACGGCGAACAAAATGAAGGTCGTCGCTCCGGCGATCGCTCCGTTGAGTCCCGCCAGCAACGCAAGACCGCACAGCAGCATCGATACGATGAAACCGCAAAGCCCCATCATGGTCAGCGTCTTGCGCCCGTGCCGATCGCTCTTTTCGGCCCAGAAAGGCGCGAGGCTGACCCACAGGATCGCCGACCAAGTATAGGCCAGCGCGACCCAGAAATCGGCAATCCCGATCTCCCGCCCGATTGCCGGCATGACCGATTGCAAAGCGGTATTGCCGGCCGCCGCGACCAGCATCGCGGCATAAAGCAGCAGGAAATGCGCTGTGCTCAGCGCGGTCGCGGCGACATGGCGGATCGGTGTGGCGGCAGTCACGCCCGAGCCTTAGAAGCCCGCCGGGTCGAGCGGAACTGTCTCACCTTCGTAGACTCGTCGCGAAATGCGCTCGGCTCATGGTCCCGATCGTTAACTGTCATTGCGTTTAACGTTGCCGTACTTGCCAAGCGGCGGCGCATTTGCCAACGCTCTCGCCCTTGCTGGTCCCCGCCGGAGTTTCAATGCCGATTTCGACTGCCCGAACCCTCAAGGGTCCACGCCGTTTCATCCGCCGCGCAGCGCACCGGTCTCACAATCCGCGGCTGCAATTCCTGCGCGGATTCCTGAAACATCCGGTGATGGTCGGATCGATCATTCCATCGAGCCGCACGGTTATCGAACGCATGCTCAGTCCAGTCGATTGGGAAAACACCAAGCTGTTCGTCGAATATGGCCCAGGGGTCGGCACCTTTACCCGCCCGGTCCTCGACAAGCTTGGAGCGGACGCGACGCTGCTGACCATCGACACCAATCCCGAGTTCACCAAATTCCTCAAGGAATCGATCGACGACGAGCGGCTGGTCACGGTCACCGGGTCGGCCGCGGACGTTGCCAAGATTCTCGCCGACCGCGGCTTCGCGCATGCCGATTTTATATTGTCGGGCATTCCCTTCTCGACCCTGCCGCCGGGCGTCGGTGACGCAATCGGCAAGGCCACTTCGCAGGTCATCCGCCCGGGCGGCGCATTCCTGGTCTATCAGTTCAGCCCCAAGGTGAAGGAATTCATCCAGCCATGGTTCGACCGCATCGACCGCGGCTTCGAATGGGTCAATGTTCCCCCCGCAACTCTGTTCTGGGCGTGGAAGAATGAGGCCGCAAAGACTGAGGCCGCGGACTAGGTTCAATCCCCCGCCAGGCCAAAATTGAGCCGGCGCGTCACGCCATAATCGAAGCTCGTCACAAGAAAGAATGAGAGCGCCCATCGGATCCGGTTGAGCAGGGTCGCGCGCTTCTTTTGGAGCTCGGCCGTGATCGGCAGCGACTGGGCGCGCTCGCCTTCGAAGTAAGTGCGCATCATCTGGGCGAAGTTGACGTCGTCGACTCGAAGCATCAGCTCCATGTTGAGGTAGAGGCTGCGGATGTCGACGTTTGACGAGCCGATGTGGACCACTTCGTCGAGCACCACGAGCTTGGTGTGCAGCTTGGTCGGCCGATATTCGAATACCTCGACCCCGCGCTTGATTAATCGGCCATAAGTAAAACGCGCGGCGGCAATGGTGGCTGTATTGTCTGACTTGGCGGCGGTGATGACGCGCGCGCGACCGCGCTTCCCGACCCGGGCGATGCGTTTGAGGAAGCCCCCGGTCGGGGCAAAATAAGCGGCGATCATCTGAACATCCTGGCTGTGGGCCAGATCCCTGCAGGTCGACACGCCCCACGGACTCAACTTTCCCGTCGGGACTCCGAATTGCCATTGGAGAAGGCCGCTGGTTTCGCTGAAATGTCGGGCGCGATGGCGCAAGATCCGCATCTTCGATTTCTTCGACAGCGCCCAGGCGATCAGCATGTCGTAATAAGGTGCCAGCCGGGCCGCAGCGGGACCTTCGACCAGCAAGCCGATATCGCGCCACGCGCTCTGCTCCGCCGTTCCGAAATAATCGTCGGCGATGTTGAAGCCGCCAATCATCGCCCGGCCATCCTTGCCGTCGCCGTCGGCGAGCGCCAGTTTCTGGTGATTGCGCAGCAGGTAACGCCGCCCATAATTGGGATTGAACCGGCAGAATTTCGCGCCGCTTTTCGACAGATCGGCGAAATAGTCGTCGGGCGTACTGCTGCTGCCGAAGCCGTCGATCAGCAGCGCGACCTCGACGCCGCGTTCAACCGCCCGCAACAGGGCCTGCTTGACCCGCTCGCCCGCCGCATCGGCCATGAAAGTGTAATAAAGCAGCCGCAACGAGCGCTTGGCGCCGTCGATGAGGTCAATGAGCACCGCGAGCCGCTCGGGGCCATCGGGCAAGAGCGTCAGGCGGTTGCCGTCGACCGACAATCGGCGCGATTCGAGATCGGATTTCGCGGTCCGCGCACCGCGTTTCCTGATCGTCTTCGGCTTCCTCATCCGGCGGGTGTGGCGCTAGCGATTGACCGTGGCAAGTCGGCGGTTTCCTTGACTATGCCGATCCACGACCCTATCTCGACCTCTTCCTTACAACTGCAGATTTGCGGAGCGACGAATGGCGCGCGTTACGGTCGAAGATTGTGTCGACAAGATCCCCAACCGGTTCGACCTGGTCCTGATGGCCGCCCAGCGCGCCCGCCAGGTGTCCGGCGGCGCCGACCTGACCATCGAGCGCGACCGTGACAAGAACCCGGTCGTGGCGCTGCGCGAGATCGCCGAGCAGACGGTCAAGCCGCGCGAGCTTGAGGAAGCAATCGTCTCCAACCTGCAAAAGGTCCGGGTCGACGAAGAGGATGAGACCGACGAGCTGGCTTCGCTGAGCGAATCGGCCGAAGCGCTGCGCCTGACCGCGGCCGCTCCGCCGCGCCCGACCCCGTCCGGCGGCGACTACGAATAAGCCTTAGGCGGCGCGGTCGCCGCGCTTTGACGGCGGCGGCGGCGCGGCGGTTTCTTCGCGCGGCAGCCACATCAGTTCGTTCAATTGAAGGTCGCGCCCGTCCTCGGCCTGGACGCAGATCCTGCGGATCGGGCTCTGCTTGAGGCGATCGACGAGGACGACCGGCGCCGGTCCCGGACCCCAATCCTCACCCCATTGCCTTAGCGCCAGCACCACCGGCAGCAGCGCCTCGCCCTTGGCGGTCAGTGCATAGTTCACCTTGCGCTTGTCGCTCGGGTCGGGCGTCCGCTCGAGAATCCCGCCGACAACCAGCTTGCCCAACCGGTCGGACAGGATGTTGCGGGCGATGCCAAGGCCGGCCTGGAATTCCTCGAAATGATGGAGGCCATTGAGCGCGCCGCGAAGGATCAGGAACGCCCATTTCTCGCCGATCAGCTCGACCGCGCCGGGCAACGGACAGTGCAGTGCCGCTTCGCGGAACGCATCGATATCCGTCGTCGCCTTTTCGTGCGCCAAAGCTGTCCTCTCCCGCAACACAGAAAAGCATAAGTGTCCGGCGAAGCATAGTTGCAATTTGGAACCAGTACGGCTCCTTCGCACTTGCACAACTGGCCTCGCACGCGCCATCTAGTCCCGATGCTGCGCCAATATGAACTGGTCGAGAAGGTACGGGCCTATGACCCCGATGCCGACGAGGGGCTGATCAACCGCGCCTACGTCTTCTCGATGAAGGCCCATGGCTCGCAGGTGAGGGCCAGCGGCGACCCCTATTTCAGCCACCCGATCGAGGTCGCCGGCATCCTCACCGATCTGAAGCTCGACGACCAGACGATCGTCACCGCGATCCTCCACGACACCATCGAGGACACGCTCGCGACGCCTGAGGAAATCGAAAAGCTGTTCGGCAAGGACATCGCGCGGCTGGTCGACGGCGTTACCAAGCTCAGCAAAATCGAGGCGCAGTCGGAAAATGAGCGCGCCGCCGAGAACCTCCGCAAGTTCCTGCTTGCCCTGTCCGACGACATTCGCGTGCTGCTGGTCAAGCTCGCCGACCGCCTGCACAACATGCGCACGCTTTATCACATCACGGACGACGACAAGCGCCGCCGAATCGCCCGCGAGACGATGGATATCTACGCCCCCCTCGCCGAGCGCATCGGCATGTACGAAATCATGAACGAGATGCAGTCGCTGGCCTTCAAGGAATTGGAGCCCGACGCCTACGCCTCGATCACTCGGCGATTGAAGCTGCTCCACGACCAGGGCGGCGACATCGTCAGCCGGATCGGTCTCGGGCTCCAGCTGCACCTCACCGACCACGGCCTTAAGGCCGAAGTCATGGGCCGCGAGAAGCATCCTTACTCGATCTGGAAGAAGATGGCCGAGCGCCACATTAGTTTCGAGCAATTGTCCGACGTCATGGCATTCCGGGTGATCGTCAACGACGAGGCCGAGGCTTACCGGGCGCTAGGGCTGATCCATCAACGTTGGCCGATGGTTCCCGGCCGATTCAGGGATTTCATTTCGACCCCCAAGCGCAACGGCTACCGCTCAATCCACACTTCGGTCATCCACGACGCCAAGATGCGCATCGAGATCCAGATCCGGTCGCGCGACATGCATGAGCAGGCCGAGCGCGGGCTCGCCGCCCACTGGGCCTATAAGGAAGGCAAGCCGGCGGCCGATCTCCACGTTCCGTGGATTGACGATCTGGTCGAGATTCTCGACCATGCCGAAAGCCCCGAGGAGCTGCTCGAGCACACCCGGATGGCGATGTACCAGGACCGGATCTTCGCCTTCACCCCCAAGGGCGAGCTGATCCAGCTGCCCAAGGGGGCGACGCCGGTCGACTTCGCTTATGCGGTCCACACCGATCTCGGCGACAAGACGGTCGGGTCAAAAGTTAACGGCCGGATGGTACCGCTGCGCACCATCCTCGAGAATGGCGACCAGGTCGAAATCCTCGCCTCCGAAGCCCAGCACCCGCAACCGTCGTGGCTGCGCTTCGTCGCCACCGGCAAGGCGCGGGCCGGAGTCCGCCGCTTCGTCCGCCACAAGGAGCGCGAGGAGACTGTCGAACTTGGCCGCAAAATCTACGACGAGATCGTCGCGCGACTGCCGGCGGTCCTCGACAAGGATGCGCAGAAACGGGCGATGAAAAAGCTCAAGCTCGACGACGAGGAATCGCTGATGGCGGCGATCGCCCGCAAGCGGATCAGCGACGAAGCGCTAATGGAAGCGCTGATGCCGGGCTCGGGCGGCGGCGATGTCGATCCCAAGCCATTGAGCCAGCGCACCGCGATTTCGATCAAGGGCCTCACGCCCGGCGTCGCTTATCACCTCGCCAGCTGCTGCCATCCGATTCCGGGCGACCGCATCGTCGGACTGCGCCGCGAGGATGAGGAGATCGAGGTCCATGTGATCGGCTGCGACACGCTGGCCAGCGGGATTGACGCCGACTGGCTCGACCTCGCCTGGGGCGAAGGCTCGGATGGCGGCGCGGCGCGCATCGCGGTCATCCTGCGCGATATCCCGGGGGCGCTCGGCATCATGTCCGGCATCTTGGGGTCGAAGCACGCCAACATCGTCAATTTGCAGCTGGTCCACCGCGACGGCAGCTTCCACACCTTCAATATCGATGTCGAAGTGCACGATCTGGCGCATCTGCACGCCATCGTCGCCGCCTTGCGCGAGGCGGACCCGGTCAGCTCGGTCGAACGGATCTAGGCCGTCGCCCGCTTGCGCTCCCTGGCGCTGCCCGCAGCGAGCACCGCCAGCGTCACGAGGTCCGATGCAGTGGCGGTCATCGGCGCGATCTGGACCGGCAGCTCGAGCCCCAGAATATAGGGTCCAAGCACGCTTTCGCCGCCCAGTTCGCGCAGCAGCTTGGCCGAGAGATTGGCCGATTGCAGCCCCGGCATAACCAGGATGTTGGCCGGACCAGTCAACCGGCTGAACGGATAATAGCGCTGCTGCATGTCGAAATTGAGCGCGACGTCCGGGCCCATTTCCCCCTCATATTCGAAGTCGCAATGGATGCTGTCGAGGATCTTCACCGCATCCCGCATCTCTTCGATGTGAACGCCGGGCGGATTGCCGAAGGTGGTGTAGCTGATGAACGCGATTCGCGGCTCCAGCCCCATGCGCCGGGCAAAGCCCGCCGAGCGCATCGCGATCGCGGCATATTGCTCGGCCTCGGGCCGCTCGGTCACCGCGGTGTCGGCGATCAGCACGGTGTGATGGCGCCCGACGATGACGTTGATCCCGAACGGGGTCGCATCGGGCTCATCGTCGATCACCAT
>JBDSNQ010000101.1:0-4037 GCA_039915275.1 Sphingomicrobium sp. | reverse complement strand
TTCCGCGACAATCCGAACGGCGCCTATTCACCGTTCAATCCGAACGTCACCTGCCGATATAACAAGCCGCCCGCGCCGGCGCCGCAGCGCAGTGCGACTTGAACTTCGATCTCACCGGTTAATCAGTTCATTTTCTGACAGTTGAACAGACGGACGCTTGGGCGCACAGTCCTGCCACCAACGGGGGAGTTGGATGGCGACACTGTTCCTGAGCTACTCGCGAGAAGACGTCGAGCGCGTGCAGCCGCTCGCGATCGCGCTCGAGCGCGAGGGTCACAGCGCCTGGTGGGACCGACACATATCCGGTGGTGAGCAGTTCGCCGGCGCGATCGAGCAGGCGCTCGCGTCGGCCGATGTCGTCGTTGTGTGCTGGTCCCAGAGTTCGGTCCGCTCCGATTGGGTTCGCGACGAGGCGGCGGCGGGCCGGGACAGCGGCTGCCTGGTCCCGGTAACTCTTGACGGCTGTCCGCCTCCGCTCGGCTTTCGCCAATATCACACGATCGACCTGTCCGGCTGGAATGGCCGTCCGCGATCGCGCGATTTACGACCGCTCAAGGCGGCGATCGCCGAGAAAGCGAGCGGCGCCCACCCCCAGGCGAGGACTGCCGAGGCCCTGCCCATCCGGCACTGGCGGAGCGGCTTCGATGCGCGCCGCTGGGGGGTTGCCGCCGCCGCCGCGCTGATTCTCATTCTCGGCGGCGGATTGCTTTATTCGCGCGTCTGGGGCGAGTCCGACCGGATCGCGCCACGGGTCGCGATCGGCCAGTTCGCGCTCGTCTCGGCCGACTTGCCCCGCGCGCTTCCCAACATGCTCGGCCAGGAGATTCTTGCCGCGTTCGGTGCCGAGAATGCTGTCGCGGTGGTCTCCGCCGGCGATGGCACGGCCGATTTGTCGGCACCGTTTGTCATGGACGGCGGTGTCAGCCGGCTGGGGGATGCAGTGCGCTTCACGGTCAATCTCAAGAACCGGCGGTCAGGCGTTCTCCTGTGGTCCGGCGCCTATGAGCATGAGGTCGCCGACGTCGTCGCCGCGCGCCAGGCTGCGGTTGGCGCAAGCCAGGTCGTCCGTTGCGGCCTGTGGGGCGCCTCCTCCTACATGAGCAAGATGTCGGACCAGGCGCTGTCTCTCTATTTTAAATGGTGCAACGAACATTGGGGCGGCTCCGCCACCCAGGCCGCGGAGCTCGACGCCGCCCGACGAGTGACGGTTGCGGTGCCAGATTTTTCGTTTGGCTGGTCGGCGCTAGCGCTGGCGGCGGTGCCACTCGCTGCAGGCGAGTCCGCGGAAGCGAAGCAGCTGCGCAACGAAGGGATGGCGGCAGCCCGCAAATCGATGCAGCTCGATCGCCAAAACCCCGAGGGATACATGGCCATTGCCGGGCTCCTGCCGCTGGACCGCTATGCCGAACGCGAGGCGTTGCTCAAGAAAGCGATCAGCGTCAGGCCGACCGAGTGCGGGTGCGAGCGTCAGGCCTATGGCGACTTCCTGGCCTCCGTGGGGCGCATGGAGGAAGCGGTCGGGCAATATGAGCAGGCGCGAGCCATGCGTCCGCTGGCGCCCTTCAGCAATCTTCGCTTTGCCCAATCGCTCTATGTCGTTGGTCGCAACGACGAGGCCGACCGGATTTTGGCTGACACGCTCACGCTGTGGCCCGACGCGACGTCACTTCGCCTGTTGAAAATGAAGTCGGCGCTGTGGACCCACCGTTATGACGAGGCGATCACCCTGCTCCGGGCCGCGGACCTCCCGCTGACGAGCTTGCAGCGGAACACGCTGACCGCCGCTTTTCAGGCGCTGAAATCGCAAAATGCCGCGCTTCGGGCGCAATCGGTCGCAGATCTTGAAAGCTTTGCGGTCGATCCGCGCTACAACGACCGGCTCGTGGTTGGCACGCTCGCGGCTCTCGGAGCCAGGGTCGTAGCTCTCAAGGCAGCCAAGAACCTTGTGCACACCCGCGGACTGTTCGACACCGAGGTATTGTTCGAGCCCAATCTTGCGGCGGCGCGGGAGGAGCCCGGCTACGCCCAGCTGGTCCGCCAGCTGGGGCTGACGAATTACTGGCGTGGGACCCGCAACTCGCCCGACATCTGCCGGGACCCGGCCAGGCCGAGCTTCTGCACCTTTGCATGACGGAGAAATGGTGATGAAACGACTTGTGCTGCTGTTCGCTCTCGGCGTCTCCGCCTGTGACCGCGACGCACCGGATAAAACCGCCGTACCTGCGCCGGCGGCGGCGGCGTCGGCGATACTCCCCGGGCCAGATGCCACGAAGAAGTCGGCAAGCGTCGTCCCGTTACCAAAAGACCAGGCTCAGCTCGATCGCATGATTCTCGCCGGTTATACGCCGCACGGCAGCCACATGCATCCGCCCGGAGTCAAGGAATGCCCGCTGAGCCAGGGGAGTGAAGTCGTGATGTAGCGCCAGCGGGAACTCGGCCCGCAATCATTGAGCGGTTACCAGCGCATGAGTGGTATTGGCGGCCGCCGCTTCGCCGAGTTTACAAGTATCGTTCTGCGTTGAGCTAGGCGCGATAATGTCTGCTTTCCACCGCAACCGGACGATCGCGGTCGCGCATTCGTAAACCAGGCGTCCACCTTTTTCTTTGCCCGTCGCTGGCCTAGGCGAATGCGCGATGAGCGATGAGCCGATCCCCGCGGCGACCCTGGTGGTGGTGCGCGACTGCGTCGATGGACCGCCCGAGCTGCTGATGGTCGAGCGCGCCAGCGGGATGGCGTTTGCCGGCGGCGCGTTGGTTTTCCCCGGCGGCCGGATCGACGACGCCGACCGCATGCTCGCCAAGCAACTTGGCTATGCCGATGGCGCCGCGCGTGTGGCGGCGATCCGCGAGACGATCGAGGAAACCGCGGTCGCCATCGGGGTCGAGCCTTTGCCGTCGATCGACGACACGCTCGCCATGCAAAGCGCGCTGGTCGACGACCGTGCTTTTTCAGAGCTGCTCGACGACGCCGGGCTCGGGCTCGATCCGGCGGCGCTAACCCCCCTCGCCCGCTGGCTGCCCAACTTCCACGTCACGCGCCGCTTCGACACTTTGTTCTTCCTTGCCCGTGCGCCCGCCGGGGAATGGCTGCCGACCGTCATCGAGGGTGAATGCAGCGGCGCTTACTGGCTTACCGCTGCTGATGCGCTGGAGCGCGAGGCCAGCGGCGATGCTCGGCTGATTTTCCCCACCCGCCGCAACCTCGAACGGCTCGCTTTGCATGCCAATTTCGACGCCATGCGCGCCGATGCCGAGGCCTTTGCGATCGAACCGATCACGCCCTGGGTCGAAGACGACGGGAGTGAAAAATACGTCAGAATCCCGGACAATCTTGGCTATCCGGTCACCAGGGAGAAGCTCGACAGCCTCTGGCGCGGCTGATCCGCAATCGATCCCAAGGGGTGATTCGCCTGCTCCGCACATGAAAAAGGGGACCCGCGTTGGCGGATCCCCTTCTCAGGCTAGCCTTGCGGCCGGCTTATTTCAGATGATTCGAGAGATGCTTGTTCATCTCGAACATGCTGCAACGGTCCTTGCCGAAAACCTTTTTCAATTTGTCGTCGGCGAGAATTTCTCTTTTGTTTTGAGGATTTTGCAGGTTGTTTTTGCGAATGTGGTCCCAGATCTTGGATACCACCTGGCTGCGCGGCAGCGGATCGCTGCCCGTGATCGCCGCCAATTCGGCCGATGGTTGAACCGGGCGAGCCAATCCGCCCCCTGCTTTGCGACCAGTTTTTGCCATGTGCGCCCTCCTGTTGGTGTCCCCATTTGTAGAGCGCAAAGCGGTTCGCTTTGCAATGCCTTCCACTGTCACGGATCAGTATAATTTTAACCGAACGGAACGACCCGGTTTCGCGCGTCGTGGCCAATGTCGGCGCGGCCGCCATATGTGATGTCCGCGCGGCGGCACCAATCCTCGACAATTGCCCCCTCGTCATGGCCGAATTCGGGGTCGTTGGCGGGCACGTCGGCGACCCGTCCGAGTCTGATCCGGGCGGCGCTCCGGACGTTGGCGCTGGCGGTGACATGGAACATCA
>JBDSNQ010000172.1:0-5909 GCA_039915275.1 Sphingomicrobium sp. | reverse complement strand
GGGGTTGGGGGTCCAACCGCGGCGTCGAGGGAATGGCTTCTGACGGCGACGGCCTGCTGCTGGTGCCGGAACAGGGAGACCATGTGCTGCGGGTCACGGGATGGCGGGCTCGCACCATGCCGATCGCTCATGACCGGGGGCGAATCTCCGATATCGTGTCCATTGGCCCCGGCCGCTATCTGGCGATCGAGCGCCGCCTGACACCGTTCGGGTTCCGCAACGCGCTGGTCAATTTGGTCAAAACCCGGTCCGGCTATCGATTCGGTCGCCGCTTTGCGTTGCCACTGGGTGTGCTGGACAATGTCGAGGCGCTGGCGATCGAGCGCCTGCCCAATGGCACGCGCCGGTTGTGGCTGATGACCGATGATAATCTGCAGCCGCCGCTGCGGACGCTGCTGGTGGCGCTAATCCTTCCGGATTAAGCGGCGGCGGTAGCCACGGCCTTACGGATCGCCCCCGGCAATCCTATGCCGCGGCTTCTTTCGCCTTCTTGGCGATGTCGCGCTTGAGCCTGCGGGCCTTGGTCGACAATTTGTCTTCGCCGGTCTTGGCCAGCCAATTGTCGAGGCCGCCGACATGTTCGACCGAACGCAGGCCGTGGGTCGACACGCGCAGCTTGACGCCCTGTCCAAGTGCGTCGGAAAGCAGCGTCACATTCTGCAGATTGGGCAGAAAGGTCCGCTTGGTCTTGTTGTTGGCGTGGGAAACATTGTTGCCCACCTGCCGGCCCTTGCCGGTCAGCTCGCATACCCGCGACATGGTGTTTATATCCTAATTTGCCAGATTGGCCTGATTTGAGCGAGCGCGCGAAGGCGCCCGGAAAGAGCGGCCAGTTACCCGCTTGCGCATGGTGCGTCAACTTGGCACGGGGGAAACTCCCCAGCAGTTGTTGCGTTGTTTGTATCCCAGTCACAGTCAGGAAGTCAGCGCATGCGAGCCATTCTCCTTGTCCTCATCCTGGCCGTGGTCGCCATCATTGCGTTGGTTGCCACCGGTCTTGTCGACGTCCGCCAGATCCGCGGCGCCCGCGCTCCTGACCTGAGTGCAACCCGCAACGGCGTGACCGCCAAAGGTGGGCAAGCGCCGGCTTTCGACATCGAGACCGGCTCGGTTTCGGTCGGCACCCGCGACGCTAAGGTCAAAGTCCCGGCGCTGCGGGTGAATCCAGCTGGGAATAGGGCCGCGGCCACGCAGAACCAGGGAGCGCCCGTCAACGCCATATAGCTTCACTCCGCGTCTGGCCTGAGCTAGCCGCTTGTCATGACCTTCCCGCTTCCTCCACCGATGCGCCGCGCGCTTGAGCTTGCCGCCGAAGCGGCGGCGGCGGGCGAAGTGCCGGTCGGTGCGGTGATTACGCGCAGCGACGCCATTGTCGCGGAAGCCCGCAATGCGATGCGCGGGTCGCTCGATCCGACCGCGCACGCCGAAATGGTCGCGATCCGGGCGGCGGCCGCAAAGCTCGGCAGTTCGCGGCTCGATGACTGCACCTTGTGGGTGACGCTTGAGCCTTGCGCGATGTGCGCGGCGGCAATCGCCATCGCCCGGATCGCGGCGCTGCGCTTCGCCGCCGAGGACCCCAAGGGAGGCGGGGTGATTCACGGCCCGCGCATCTTCGCTCAACCAACCTGCCATCACCGGCCCGACGTGCTCGGCGGGATCGGCGAGGCCGAAGCTGCGGCACTATTGCGCGATTTCTTCGCCGCCCGCCGTTAACGCAGCGGCACGACCTTGATCTCGACCCGGCGGTTCAAGGCGCGGCCGGGGTCGGTGCCATTGTCGCCGATCGGCTGGCTTGAGCCATATCCGCGCGTCGCGATTCGGGCCGCGGCCACGCCGCGCGAGCGGAGCATCGCAGCCACCGATTGCGCGCGCTTCTCGGACAGGGCCTTGTTGCCGGGCTCGGTTCCGGTCGAATCGGTGTGGCCGAGCACGTCGACCAGCGACCGGTTATATTTTTTCAGCGTGAGGCCGATTTCGCCCAGGGTCGAGGTGGCTTGCGGGCTGATGTCCGCGCGCCCGACATTGAAGGTCCCGCTCGACGGCAGCCGCACGAACAGCATGTCGCCGGAGCGGATGACGTCGACCCCGGTGCCGGCGGATTCGCGGCGCAGGTCGAGCTCTTGCTGGGTGACATAGTCCCGGACGGCGACCGGCGAGAGCGGCTTGAGACCCGCCGCGCGGGCCTTCTTGAGGCGCGCCGCATAGCCGCCGTTGACGTCCCCGAGCAAATAAGCGGGGACGACCGGCGTGATCGCGCCCTGCGGTGGAAGCGCATAGGGAGCGGGGGCGAGCATGCTGCACCCCGCCGTCGCCAACAATGGGCCGGCGATGATCAGCGCGGCGAAGGTGCGGAAACGACGCATACAGTGACTCCCCGTTCAATGTCTGGAATAGGTGTGCAACCGGCAGCCATCATAAGTGGTTCCGCCGGTGAATCGACCACTGAATCGAGCCGGCCGCTTGTGGCTTGCTCCAGGACAAGGCAAAATCGCCGTTCCGCTTATGAGCGACCACCTGCTTCCATTCCCCTGGCTCGACCTGATCCTCATCCTCGCGCTGATTGCCTTGAACGGCGTCTTGTCGATGAGCGAGCTGGCGATCGTATCGTCGCGCGAGGCGCGGCTCAAAGCGATGGTCAAGTCGGGCAGCGCCGGCGCCAAGGTCGCACTGGCGCTGGCCGCCGAGCCAGGCCGCTTCCTGTCGACCGTCCAGACCGGGATCACGATGATCGGCATCCTCGCCGGTGCCTTTTCGGGCGCGCGCCTTGGCCAGCCGGTCGGCCAGCGAATCGCTCTCTTCGGCATCGACCCGGAGACCGCGGCGACTTTGGGCTTCGGCCTGGTGATCGTGGTCACGACCTTTGTTTCGCTGGTCATCGGCGAGATTGTCCCCAAGCAGTTCGCGCTGCGGTCGCCCGAGCCGATCGCGGCGATCGTCTCGCGCCCGCTCTTTTGGATGGCGAAGGTTACCGCACCGTTCGTGTGGCTGCTCGACCAGACCAGCGCGCTGATTTTCAAGGCCCTCAGGCTCGATCGCGAATCGCGCAACGCGGTGACCGCCGAGGAATTGCATTTGGTCGTGGCCGAAGCCCAGACCGCCGGCGTGCTCGACGAAAGCGAGCGCGAGATCATCTCGGGCATCGTCCGCCTGGCTGATCGGCCGGTGCGCGAAGTGATGACTCCGCGGACCGACGTCGACTGGATCGACATTCACGCGACAGCCGATGAAATCCGCACCGCGCTCCGTCAAATTCCGCACAGCCGGATTCCGGTCGCCGACGGGTCGGTCGATAATATCGTCGGCGTCATCCAGACCCGCGACTTGCTGACCCAGGCGCTCGATTGCGAGCCGCTCGATCTAAAGGCGATGTGCCGCCAGGCGCCGGTTATCCCCGACCTGATGGATGCGATGGACGCCCTCGCCGTGCTGCGTCACGCCGAAGTGCCGCTGGCGCTGGTCCACGACGAATATGGCCATTTCGACGGGATCGTCACGCCCGGAAGCTTGCTGGCGGCGCTGGCCGGGGCGTTTGCTCACGATGTCCATGACGGTGAAGACCCGCCGATATTCGAGCGCGAGGACGGCAGCTGGCTGCTGTCGGGCGCAGCCAGCGCCGACCTGTTGAGCGACCGGCTCGGCATGCGCTTGCCGTCCGAGCGCGATTTCTCGACCGTCGCCGGCTTCGCTTTGTCGGTGCTGCGGCACTTGCCGGTGACCGGCGAGCGCTTCAAGCACGATGGCTGGTCGTTCGAAATCGTCGACATGGATGGCCGCAAGATCGACAAATTGATTGCCTCGCGGACCAAGGCGAAACCGCGGGCCGCGAAGGCGGAAAGCGTCGGCTAAGCCGCGTTAGAGCTTGCCGAAATGCTCCTCGAAGCCGTCGATATCGCCGCGGGCGAGATAGACCGCCTGCTCGACGATTCGATCGCGCCGGATGCGGCCGCGGAACGCCCCCAGCTGCTGGTCAAGCAAGTCGATCTCCTCCGGCGTCAGATGGGCCAATTGCGCGAAGCGGGTGAAGCCCCGGGCGTGAAGCATATCCGCCAGCTTGGGCCCGATACCCTTCAGCAACACCAAGTCGTCGGCCGCATCGGCGCCACCCGAAAGATAACGATGGACGGGCGCGCCGATCAGCTCGCCGGTAACGTCGCTCGCCGCCGCCGCCGCTTCGGACGCGAGATCCTTGGTTTCACTTCGGGAGCGATTTGGCATGTGCGGGCGGAGCGGCGCGCTGTCGGTCAAGCGGACGCTTTGGCGCGGGCGGAAGACCAGAAAGGCGACGACCAACGCGATCAGGACCACGATCAGGATCGCGGGAAGATACTCACGAAACAGTTCGACCAGTACCATCTCCACTCGGCATTCGACCGGCACCGGAGGTCAACCACATAAGCCAGGATGAGGCCGGCGAGAAAGCCGACCAGCGCGACCGCGAAGGCTTCGACGAACAGCGGCATCATTGCGCTCCGCCGGACGGGCGCGGCGGGGTCGCCCAGCGCACGCCGTGAACGCCGTGGATGTCATCCAGGATCTGGACCAGCTGGCCCCGCTGGAAATCGTCGGCCGGCCCCGACAGGACCAGCCGGCGACGCAGCGGCCCGCGTTCGAGCCGGGCGCTGACCTGGGTCATCTCGAGATGATCGAGCGTCGCCCGGGCGGAGGTTTCGATCCTACCGGTCAGTCGACCGCCGCCGCCCAGCGGGCCGCTCCACAGCATCGTCGCGACCAGCGCAGCCGCCGCCCCGCCGCCGAAGTAACGGTTGCGCGTCCGCCGCCTTTGCTGGGTCGGCGCCGAAGCCCCTGCCATCCGCATTTTGCGGAAGGCGAGGTGGCCGGCACCGGCGCCAATTACGATTCCGGCGGCGAAGATCGGCCAGAAATAATCCCACAGCGGGTTCACGATGCCCGCTCCAGTTCGCGCCAGCCGATGTCGCGGCGGTGGAAGCCGTCGGCGAAGTCGATCGCGTCGACGCCGCGGTAAGCGCGGGCGCGGGCGTTGGCGAAGGTCTCGGCGACCGCGGTCACGGCCAGCACGCGCCCGCCCTTGGCGATCAAACCGCCGTCGCTGCTCGCTGTCCCGGCATGGAATACGGTCACGCCCTCGACCGTCTCCGCCGCCTCGATCGCGCGGATCGCGCCGCCGCTGGCGGGCGTGCTGGGGTAGCCGCGGGCGGCGACGATCACGGTCACGGCATGGCGTCCCGTCAGTTTAGGGGGTTCGATCTGCCCCAGCTTGCCGGTCGCAACGGCCAGCAGCAGCTCGGCGAAGTCGCCGTCGATCAACGGCATGATCGCCTCGCATTCGGGGTCGCCGAAGCGGACATTATATTCGATCAGCTTGGGGCCCTCGGCGGTCAGCATCAGCCCGGCATAAAGCACGCCCGAGAATGGCGTCCCGGCAGCGGCCATGGCGCGCGCGGTCGGGCGGACAATGGTGTCCATCGCTTGGCGCTCGAGCTCCGCCGTTAGCACCGGCGCCGGGCTATAGGCGCCCACCCCGCCGGTATTGGGGCCAGTGTCGCCCTCGCCGACGCGCTTATGATCCTGGGCCGAGGCGAGCGCCACCGCGGTCGCGCCATCGACCAAGGCGAACAGGCTCGCTTCCTCGCCCTCGAGGAATTCCTCGATCACCATCGGCCCGTCGCCGGCGGCGTCGATCGCTTGCTCGGCTTCGGCGAGGCTCATGGCCACGGTGACGCCCTTACCGGCAGCGAGGCCATCGGCCTTGATTACCACCGGCGCGCCGAATCGGGCCAGCGCGGCCACTGCCTCGGCGACGGTCTCGACCCGCGCATAGTCGGCGGTGGGGATGCCGTTCGCCCGGCACAAATCCTTGGTGAAACCCTTCGAGCCTTCAAGCTGTGCGGCGGCGGAATTGGGCCCGAACACCGCGAAACCCGCCTCCC
>JBDSNQ010000031.1:0-3584 GCA_039915275.1 Sphingomicrobium sp. | reverse complement strand
CCGACAAGGACGCGTTCGAAGTCGCCGGCCGCGGCGAGCTCCAATTGGGCGTGTTGATCGAAACCATGCGCCGCGAAGGCTTCGAGCTGTCGATCAGCCGCCCGCGCGTGCTGTTCCGCGACGGCGCCGAGTCGGCCAGCGGCGGCCGCGAGGAGCCGTTCGAAACGGTCGTGGTCGATGTCGACGATGCCTACGCCTCGACCGTCGTGTCCAAGATCCAGCTGCGCAAGGGCGACCTTACCGAGCAGCGCCCGTCGAGCGGCTGCAAGACGCGGCTCGTGTTCTCGGCCCCGAGCCGCGGCCTGATCGGCTATCACGGCGAATTCCTCAGCGACACGCGCGGCACCGGCATCATGAACCGCCTGTTCGAACGCTACGCCCCCTACAAGGGCCCGATCGAGGGCCGCCAGACCGGCGTCCTCATCTCCAACGCCGCCGGCAAGACCGCGGCTTATGCCTTGAACACGCTCGAAGATCGCGGCGCGCTGATGGTCTCGCCCGGCGAGCAGGTCTACGAAGGCATGATCGTTGGCGAGAACGCCAAGCCCGAGGACCTCGAGGTCAATCCGCTAAAAGCCAAAGCGCTGACCAACTTCCGCGTCTCCGGCAAGGAAGACACCATCCGCCTGACGCCCCCCAAACGCCTGACGCTCGAACAAGCGATCGCCTACATCGACGAGGACGAGCTGGTCGAAGTGACGCCCAAGTCGATCCGGTTGCGGAAGCGGTATCTTGATCCGCATGAAAGGAAGCGGGCGAATAGGGCCAAGGCTGCCTGAACCGCCGAGCGCAGCGCCGCCGACGCGGAACGCGTCGCCGAAGCAGCGCGCAGAGCTGGTGAAGGCTCGGCCGGCGGGGCGGCATAACCGAACCCGACTGACGTCACGAAGTGAGTGGCAACCATGCGCCAGCATGGTGAGAGCGAACCGTAGTGGCGGCCACCCCTCCCTTTCAAGGGAGGGGATCGAGGGGTGGGTCCTTCTGTTCCCGGCCAGCGGGTCGCGTTAGCGAACCCATTCGGAAGCGCAGCTGACCAAAGGTCACCTCACGAAGCGAGCGTCAACATTGCGCCAACATTGTGAGAGCGAACGTGAGTGGCGGAAGCGGCGGTGGATGAAAGTGCCATTGACGTTTAGCCGGGGGCTGCACGGCTGGTGCGCTTGCGATTGCTGCCTAGTCACTTCTTAGAGGCCTCGGCCTCGAAAAGCGCTCGTGCCAAATCTCTCTCTACTCGCTCTCTAATCAAGACGCCGCTTTCCAAATGCGCCACAACCCAAATGGGTGTGCGTATGAGACCAAGCATTGGCCAATTGCGCGCAAAGAAGACGCCCCGTTTCTGTTGGAGGCCGTCAAAGAATTGATCGTGATCTAGAATGCTGGTGCGGCGCTGGCCCGGCGGTAATTCGTAAGGCGGGTTCGTTCCCATTCCAGTGTCACCGGCCATCTGTATGGCGTACTGGCGGATCGCCCAGCGGGGGTGACTGAACGGCCATCGACCCGTTTGCCAACCGAACTGACTGATATGAGTCGTCAGGGAGCCGATATTCCGAAGAGTTAAATCGATAACTTCCGGATAAGGCGGTTCGTTGCCCTGCGCGATGATGATCCGAATGCCCGCACTAAGGTTTAGCTTGGGCTTTTCCGCGCGCCTGGCAAGATAAGGCGACAAGACGACGGCTGCGAAAGTGCCAGCAGCACCAACAAGCTGACCGATTGCCGCCCATTTATTCCAGTCTAATCCAACGATCATAGCAATTCACCCTGCGACTCCTTTTGATGGCTTACCCGCGTCTCAACCCGCGACGCCTTTTTCACTGGGCTTATCAGCGGAGGCAGCTTTGGTTTTAGGCCCTGGAACAGCTCCGCCAGCGTCACGAACTGCAGCGCCGGAAAGCGCCCGAACTCGGTCTCGATCGTCGGCTGCGAATCCGCCTCGGCGCGCATGCCTTTGGTCGGCATCGACTTCATCACGAACAGGCCGAAGCGGTGCTTGTCGCGCTCCATCACCCGGCCAAGGTCGCGCACCATGTTGGGGTTGACGATGTCACCGGCTTTGACGCTGATCACGCCGGTCTCAATCTTGCCGCCTTCCGCGAGATAATTGAACCAGCCGTCGACCCCCTTGTCGCCGCCCTTCTTGTCGCGCGGATAGCCGCCGACCTGCCAGCACACCCATTGCTGGAACTGGTGCGGGTCGTCGGCGGCGAGCTTCTCGGCGCTGGCGAGATCCTTGGGCACACCAATCGTCTCGAACGCGATCCCCGGATAGCCATCGCGCATCCTTGTCTCGATCATGCCGATGGCGATGTGGGTCACGTCGATTCCGATCCATTGCCGCCCGAGCTTCTGCGCCGCATCGACCGCCGTACCGCAGCCGCAGAACGGGTCGAGCACGACATCGCCCGGGTTGGACGAAGCGGCGATGATCCTTTCGAGCAGTGCGCGTGGTTTTTGTGTGGGGTAGCCGAGGCGCTCTTGCATCGAGCCGCTCAGAGCAGCGATGTCGGTCCACAAATCTTGAACTGGCACGCCTTTGGCCTCGTCGAGATAGAGCTTCTGTCGCGCATAGCCGGTTCGTGAGTAGTGAAGTTTGCCCTCGTCATGCAGTCGCTGGATTGTTTCACGGCTATATCTCCAAGCTCGTGTGTGTCCGTTCCAGTCGAAGACAGGGTTGCCCTTCTCAGCTCCCCCCGGCCCCGTCATGGGCGTGGTCGTGTACTTTCGACCATCACCATCGTCCAAGCGATATGTGGTTTTGATGTATTCCGGGTCGTAGGGTCCGAATAGCTGGTTCCAGGTCCGGTCGCTTGACCGTGTATACAAAAAGATGATGTCGTGAACGCGACCGAAGTGCCGTGAGCCTTGCCCGACATCGTTGTGTGCGCCGTATCGTTTCCAAACGACCTCATTGATGAAATTCTCTGCCCCGAACACCGCATCCAATACCAACTTGAGATAGTGGCTCGCGGTCGGGTCGCAGTGGAGATAGAGGCTGCCGGTCGGCTTGAGCACGCGCTGCAATTCGACGAGCCGCACCGCCATCATCGCCAAATAGGCCATCAGCGGGCTGTCATCGAGCGCGTCATGCATCGCACTCATCAGCACCTGCAGCGTACGGTTGGTCCCGCTGGCGATGTCGAGCAGCGCCTCCTTGGCGCTGTCGCCCCACGTCCAGGTGTCGTCGAATGCCTCAATGCTGGCGTCCGCCCCCGCCCCCGACGCCGCCTTGAACAGCACGTTGTACCCGGCGT
This sequence comes from Sphingomicrobium sp., assembly GCA_039915275.1. GTDB lineage: Bacteria > Pseudomonadota > Alphaproteobacteria > Sphingomonadales > Sphingomonadaceae > Sphingomicrobium. The sequence continues at coordinate 333 of JBDSNQ010000031.1, read as the reverse complement.
TCGAATTGAACGGCGGATCGAGGTAGATGAGGTCAATGCTCTAGTCGGCAAACCCGCGCAGCACCTCCAGATTGTCACCGTAGTAAAGCTTGTTGGTCACGCATCCTCCGCCGCGAGCTACGTCAGCCTAGTCAACGCAGGGCCTAAGGCAAACAAACCATTTTCCTACACACCCCCTTTCATGATTTAAGCTGGTCGATGCAGGCGCTGCCGAGTCTTCCTTTTGCCGTCCCTCGCGTTCCTCGCGCAGAGGGGCGTGAACTTTGTAAAGTTCCGAAGAATCTAAGGCATGCTCAGCCCGTCTCGCCGGCCATCGCCAGCACCAGCGCCCAT
>JBDSNQ010000022.1:0-8956 GCA_039915275.1 Sphingomicrobium sp. | reverse complement strand
GCGCCGCATTTGCCGCATCTGTCGTTCGGGCTGGCCCGCGACGTGCTGCCGAGCGCATTCGTCATCGCCTTTCTGGCCGGGATCGAGGCGTTGCTGTCGGCGACGGTCGCCGATGGCATGACCGGCCGCCGCCACCGTTCGGGCCAGGAATTGGTCGGCATGGGGGTCGCCAACATCGCTTCGGCGGCGTTCGGCGGGCTGCCCGCGACCGGCGCCATCGCCCGCACCGCGACCAACATCCGCGCCGGCGCCCAGACGCCGATGGCCGGCATCTTCCATGCATTGTTCCTGCTGCTGTTCATGCTGGTGGCCGGCGACCTGCTGGCGATGGTGCCGATGGCGGCGCTGGCGGCGGTGCTGCTGATGGTCGCCTGGGGGATGAGCGAGGCCGACCGCTTCGTCGCCTTGGCGCGCAGCGACGCCGGCGAGCGGGCGCTGGTCGTGCTGACATTCTTGCTGACCGTCTTCGTCGATTTGACGGTGGCGATCGGTGTCGGTGTGACGCTGGCCGCCTTGTTCTTCATGCAGCGGATGAGCGAGCACGCTGGCCTGGTCGCGGTCGATGCCGATGAGGAACCGGGACTGCGCGACCAATTGCCCGGGGGAGTCGAGGTGTTCCGCTTCACCGGGCCGATGTTCTTCGGCGTCGCGAGTGAAATGCTCGAAGGCCTGCGCCGCGCCGGCGAGCGGCCGCGGGCGATCATCCTTCGCATGGAGCAAGTGCCTTATGTCGATGCGACCGGGGCCAACGCGCTCGAGACCTTTGTCCGGCAGGCGCATGGTGCGGGCACCCAAATCTGGATGTGCGGCCTACAGCGTCAACCGCTGCAATTCCTGATGCGGATGGAGCCGCGCTACGCCGGTGCGCACCGGGCCTCGACCTGGCAAGCGGCGTTGAAGAAGGTCCGGCAATAACCGCCGCGTTGGCGCGGCTGGCGTTCGACGGTATGACCGGCAGGCTCGTGAGCAATAGGAGAAGCACATGCACAAGCTGTCGTTGATGGTCCTGGGCTGCGCGCTGGCTGTCGGCGGGTGCCGAGTCTCGGACGCGTCGAGCAAATTTGGCGCCAATCAGGCCGCGCCGGGCAGCGTCAAGCGGGGCGAGCTGTCCCTAACCCGGCTCGATTGCGGACGCGCCGACTTCAAGGACATGAACGGCTTCTTCTCCGACCGCCCGGGCGTCTATCCGCCGGGTCCGGGGTGGGTGACCGACAGCTGCTATCTGATCCGCCATGGCGACCAGCAGATGATCTGGGACACCGGTTTCCCGGCGGCAACCAAAACCAAGCCGATCGAGCAGAATGGCATGGTCGCCAAGATCGACCGCACGCTTGCCGATCAATTGGCTGAGGTCGGCCTTGAGCCCGCCGACATCGACGTCGTCGGGATCAGCCACATGCATGGCGATCACGTCGGCCAGGCGGCACAGTTCATCAGCGCCCGGCTGGTGATTGGCGCGCAGGACTTCGCATTGACGGCGGGCAAGAACGACCCGTTCGGTCCATGGCGCGGAGTCGGCAAGCCGGTGACTTTGCTCACCGCCGACCAGGACGTTTTCGGGGACGGCCGTGTCGTCGCTTTGCACTTGCCGGGACACACGCCGGATCATCTCGCGCTACTGGTCAAATTGAAGTCGGGGCCGGTGCTGCTGACAGGCGATCTCTATCATACGGCAATCGCGCGAGAGAAGCGGGCGATGCCCGGGTTCAACACCAGCCGCGAACAGACGCTGGCCTCGATGGACAGGTTCGAGGCGATGGCGAAAAAGCTCGGCGCCAAGGTCATCATCCAGCACGAGCCGGCGGACATCGCTAAGCTGCCGGCCTTTCCGGCGGCGGCGCAGTGAAGGCACTGCTTTCGACCGCGCCGGGCGGGCCGGAGACGCTGCGGATCGCCGAACTGCCCGATCCGGTGGCGGGGCGCGGCGAGTTGCTGGTCCGGGTGCGGGCGTGCGCGATCAACTTTCCCGACGTGCTGATCATCGAGGACAAATATCAGCTGAAGCCGCTGCGCCCGTTCGCGCCGGGCGGCGAGGTCGCCGGCGAGGTCGAGGCGGTCGGCGAGGGGGTCGAGGGCTGGAGCGTCGGCGACCGGCTGATCGCGGTGCCAGGATTCGGCGGATTGGTCGAGAAGATCGTGATATCCGCCAAGAGCGCCTTCCGGCTGCCCGCGACCAGGAGCTTCGAGGACGGCGCGGCGCTGTTGCTGACTTACGCGACTTCGATCCATGCATTGGCCGACCGAGGGCATTTGCGGGCGGGGGAGACGCTGCTGGTGCTCGGCGCGGCCGGCGGGGTCGGCCTGGCGGCGGTCGAGCTCGGCAAGGCGATGGGCGCGCGGGTGATTGCCGCCGTGTCATCGGAGGAAAAAGCGCAGGCGGCGCGCGACGCCGGGGCGGACGAGGCGATGATCTATCCAGCGGGACCGTTCGATCGCGACGGGCAGAAGGCGCTGTCCGACCTGTTCAAGGGCGCAGTCGGGCCGGCCGGGGCGGACGTGATTTTCGATCCGGTCGGCGGCGATTACGCCGAGCCGGCACTGCGCAGCATTGGCTGGGAAGGGCGCTATCTGGTGGTCGGCTTCCCGGCCGGTATTCCCAAGCTGCCGCTCAATTTAACCCTGCTCAAAAGCTGCGACGTGTGCGGCGTGTTCTGGGGCGCATTTGCGATGCGCGATCCCAAGGCCAACGCCGCCCATGTCGAACAATTGTTCAAATATTGGGATGAGGGCAAAATCGCTCCTAGGATCAGCGCGACCTATCCGCTGGAGCGCGCCGGGGAAGCGATCACCGCCATCGCCGAACGGCGCGCGATCGGCAAATTGGTGGTGACGCTGGACGGGCCGTGAGCAACAGCGACCCCGGTTACGAATCAAAGACTGTCCCGGCGGGCGCAGTGTTTGTCGCGACCGGCCAGCCGCTGCTGGTTTTTCCATCGGTGGTGGCTGCTCAGTCCGCGCTGGTGGCGAGCGACGTCGCCGAGTGGGTCAATCCGGCCGCTTACGGCCCCAACGGCGAGCCCTTTTGCATTCGATGTGAAGCCGATCGCGTGCTCATCGAGCGCACCGGCGAACCCAATTGCCCGGACGCGTTGAAGGCGCAGCTGCTGTGGCATCTGGAGGCGTGCGAAGACCCGGCTGACGCGACCCAGCCATTGGCCGACGTCGTTGCCATCGCCTGGTCGATCGAGCGCGACTTCCGGTTGCGGAACGACCCTGCCCGGGACCGTTCCGGCGCGCGCATTCCGATCATGGGATTGGTCGCGGTCGTCTTGGTGCTCGGCGCACTGTGGTATTTCGGGTTCGGCTAATTTCGTGGCGCTTTAGCGGGGCAGGGACCGAAGCCATGCGATTATCGTCGCGGCGAGCGCAATCCGGTGGTCGGAAAATGCGTGGTCGCTGTCCATCTCGATCGCGGTCACGCGCCGGTTGCCGGCGCGGCGCAGGGCCGCGGTGGTCGGCCGGTTCTCGAGCGCGCCGCCATATTTCGCCGTAACCGTCAGGACCGGCAAATGCGCCAGCCGCGGCGCAGCGGCGACCAGGTCCCACTGGGCTCTTTTGGCGAGGACCTCGTCGGCGATGCTCGCTGGCGTCGCTCCGTGCAGCGCGTTGCCGAAGTCATCGAAGCCGGCGATCATTTCCTCTCGCGTCTCCGCGCCCTTGCTCGTGCCATGAGCGATGTTCCAGGCGTCGATCAGGATCAGGCCGTCGAGGCCGCGCGCGCCGGCGGCAGTCATCATCGCGGTGGCGCCGCCCATCGAATGGCCGGCGAGGACCAGATGGCCCGCATCGATGCCAAGCTTGGCGGCCTCAGTCGAGCGGGCGAAGTCGATCGCGGCCTGGGTATCCTCCATGGCGTTGGTAATGGAAAAATCACCCGCCGAGCCCCACGCGCCGCGATAGGTATAGGTCAGCACGTCCCAACCGCCACGGCGGATGGCCTGGGCGAGATCGAGATTGCGCTCATTGCCGGGAAGCCCGTGCATCAGGATCACCGTGGAGTGCGGACCCTTGCCCGAGGCTTCGAACAAGACAGCGTTCATGCCCTGTCCGTGCGAGAGAATGAGCAATTGCTGATTATGCGTCGGGTGCGCCGAATTACGCGGCGGGTCGGCCAAGACCAGCATCGGTGCCGGCGCGGCTGAGCTCGCGTGCGGCAGCGCGGCAGCCAAGATTGCAACGAAAGCGAAAGCGAACCGAACCATGGCCTGAGCCTCCCCGGAAATGGAGATGCGGTGATGGTCCACCTCGCCGAGATTTCATAGCGGACTGTGATGCTGGACTGATTCTGTTGCCGCTCCTATCTGCGTGGGCGAGACAGGAAGGACGGTATGACAACATTCGATGATCGCGAGCGCGCCTTCGAGAGCAAATATGCGCATGACGAGGAGTTGCGGTTTCGGGTGATCGCCCGCCGCAACCGGCTGCTGGGCGCGTGGGCGGCGCGGCTGATGGGCCTGTCCGAGGCCGAAGCCGACGCTTATGCCAAGGATGTGATACGCGCCGACTTCGAGGAAGCGGGTGAGGAGGACGTGATCCGCAAGCTGTTGGGCGATCTGACCGCCGCCGGGGTCGATACCGACGAGACCAGGATCCGCGAGGCGCTTGGCCACAAGGAGGCCGAGGCACGGCGCCAGGTGATGGACCAAACGAACCTCTGATGCCGATGGCGGCGGCGGACATCGAACGATTGATCCGGGACGCGATTCCGGATGCCGAGGTGACGATTACCGACTTGGCCGGCGACGGCGACCATTATGCGGCGCGGGTGGTCAGCGCGTCGTTCGCCGGGTTGAGCCGGGTCCGCCAGCACCAGCGGGTCTATGCCGCGCTGGGCCGGCGGATGGGCAATGAATTGCACGCGCTGCAGCTGACCACGGCGGCGCCAAAGGAGACGATCAGTGAGCCAAGTTAAAGAGCGGATCGCGGAAATCGTCGGCAAGTCCGACGTCGTGTTGTTCATGAAAGGCACGACCTTGTTCCCGCAATGCGGCTTTTCGAGCCGCGCGGTGGCGATCCTCGACCACCTCGGCGTGCCGTTCGAGACCGTCGACGTGCTCCAGGACCCGGACATCCGCCAGGGCATCAAGGCCTATAGCGACTGGCCGACCGTGCCTCAGCTTTACGTCAAGGGCGAGTTCGTCGGTGGGTCGGATATCATGATGGAGATGTTCGAGAGCGGCGAGTTGAAGCAGCTCGTGGCTGCGCAAGCGGACTAAAGCACAACGAAAGAGGGACGGTGGCGCGGGACCAGAGAACCGCTTCACCGTCCCTCTAATTTGGCGTGGAACCAAAGTGGACAGCTTCAATAATGCAATGGCCGTGCCAATTCGCGGAAATGGCTATTTTTAGCCGTTTTTGAGCAAAAGGACGAAAAACCCAAGTGGCGAACCGTAAATTTTACCGACACTTGGGGGGTCCAGGGGGGCGGTCTGGCACCTTGTCCGGCGTCTGGGGTTGTAGACCAGCATGAGCCGCGACGACGATCCAAACATGGCCGGGCCGCCGGGCGCGCCGAAGCTATATTGCGATCTCACTCAGAGCTGGTCCGAGGTCGGCGGGGGCATCCGCACCTATTTGCTGCACAAGCGCAAGCATATCCTCGACCAGACGCCGGACCGCCATTTGATGATCATCCCCGGCGCGCGCGACGCAGTGATCGAGGACGGCCGCGCGATCACCGTCACGATCAAATCGCCGCATGTTCCGGGCAGCCCCAATTACCGATTGCTGCTGCGCACTGGCGCGGTGCGGGCGGCGCTGGAGCGTTTCCGCCCCGACCTCATAGAATGCCAGGACGCTTATGTCTTGCCGTGGGCAGCGCTGCGTCATCGCAAACGGCACCCGGAAACGGCCGCGGTCGCAGCTTACATGACCGATTTTCCGACCGCCTACGTCGAGCGGCCGTTCCGCAAATTCATCGGCAAGGCGCTGGCCGGCGCCGCGTCGCGCCTCTGCTATCGATATTGCGGGCATCTCTATCGCCGCTTCGACGGGGTTTATGCGCTGGGCGAGCATGGCGGAGCGGCCAAGCTCAGAGCCAATGGCGTCCCCAATGTCGATATCGTCGCTCTGGGCGCCGAGCTCGGTGATTTCGGCCCGACGCGCCGCGACGATCAGCTGCGCGCCAAGCTCGGGGTCGGCGACCATCAGCCGCTGTTGATCTATGTCGGGCGGCTCGACGGCGAGAAAAAGCCCGACGTGGTGGTCGAAGCGTTCCGGCGCCTGCCGGCGGAACTGGGCGCAAGGCTGGTGCTGATCGGCGAAGGCCCGCTGCGCGCGCCGATCGCCGCCATCGGCGATCCGCGCATCATGACCCCGGGTTATTTGCTGGACCGCAGCGAACTCGCCATCTGGCTCGCCAGCGCCGACATTTACGTCTCGGCCATGGCCGACGAGACCTTCGGCCTGTCGATCATCGAAGCGCAGGCATCTGGCCTGCCGGTCGTCGGAGTCGCCGCCGGAGCGATGCTCGACCGGGTGTCGGACCAGACCGGGCGCCTCGGCCCGATCGGCGACAGCGCGGCGATGGCGCGCAATATCCTCGCTGCATGGTCCGGGGATCGCGCGGCGATGCGCGCGGCGGCTAGTGAGCGAGCGGGCCAGTTCAGCTGGGAGCGGAGCATGGATGCGCTGTTCGGGCGGGTTTATCCCGCCGCCCTTGACCGCAGAGCTGCGGATGTGGTGGCTCAGGCGAGGGTCGCGGGATCGCTGGTCAAGGCCTGACTCTGGACCATCAGTTAAACCGCAGTTCAGGGCGCTGGCGACACAGGCATCCAATCGGAACGGGCGGGACATTATGATATTGCATTGGCTGATCGGTATCGCACTCGCTGTGGCGCAGGCCGCCGGACCGTCGCAGGTCCAGCCGGCGTCCGGTCCGGCCACGACCCCGCCGCCCGCGACTGGCGTGGTCCCGATGGGCGGCTTCGACCTGAGCAAGAAATCGACCGGTCAGATTACCGAGACGCAGGCCGAGACGATCCGCTCGCAATGCGGCGACCGGCGGTTCGAAGCCAGCGCCGAGGGCCTGATCGACGGGGCGATGAAGCGTCGGCGAATCTCGCTGTGCGCCGCGCCGGGCGATAGCGAGGCGCAGTGGATCGTGAAGCTGGAGAATGCGAAAATATGGGTGCGGGCGCAGAAGGAACTGTCGGATCCGGTCAAGGATAAGCTGGTCGACGAACTTGCCGACGAGATCGCGCTGGTCAGAGCGCGCGGGCGCTCGGCGGACTTGTCGTCCGGAGCCTTGCCGGCGGCGGACGCACTGGTGGCCACCGTCCCGCCGATGCCGTTGCCGCTGGCAAGCCCGTCAATATCCGCATCGTCGCTGCTGGCGCCGCCAGGGCTGGCCCGGCTGCCGCTGACCATCCGCTGCCTCGCCGCTGGTGACCGGGGAGAGGGTGGGCGCTGCGCTAATTTGTATAGAGATACCCTGTTTGTCGTGCACGCCGAGGCCAATTTGGCGCGTCCGGCTGTCATCCGCTTCCTGCGCCGCGGCGAGGCTCGCGCGGACGTCCCGATTGACGCGCTGCGCCGGGGACAATTTGTGCGGATCAAGCTCCCGCCGGAGGTCTGTTCGCGCGTGACTGGAACCGTGCTGACCATCCAGATTGTGGCGCAAGATCCGAAGAGCGCGCTCGGCGGTCGCGTGACGGAAGAGCTGGGCCCGTTCAGGTTGCGCTGCTGACCCCGCGGTCGGGGCCGGATTAGGTCGGTTCATCGGCCGTTCAGCTGACGATTACAATTGTAGTCGCCATGAAAAAGACTCCCCGAATCAGCGAAGCCGAGCTGCAGCTGCTGCAGCTTTTGTGGGAAGAATCGCCGCTTGGCGCGACCGACATCGCCAGCCGAGTGCCGGCGGGCCGGGAGTGGAGCCTGGCGACGGTCAAGACCTTGCTGTCGCGGCTGCTCGCCAAGGGCGCGGTGTCGGCCGAGAATGCCGGCCGCCGCTTCCTCTATCGGCCCGCGGTCGAGCGCGAGACGATCGCCGCCGGGCAGGCCGACCGGCTGGTCGACCGACTGTTTGGCGGCCGCGTGTCGCCATTGGTCGCGCAGCTCGCCGAGCAGCGGGAGATCGATCCCGACGATCTGGCCGAGCTTGAGGCGCTGGTCCGGAGCCTGCGCAAATGATCGCCTGGGCAACCGGCACGGTGATTGCCGTCTCGATCCTGATTGCCCTGGTGCTGGTGCTGCGCGGCCCGGTTGCACGAACCTTTGGCGCGCGCGCGGCTTATGCGCTGTGGCTCGCGCCGGGATTGCGGGCGGTCATGCCGTCGCTGCCGCTGCCGACCGTGCCACTGCCTGCCCCCTCGCCAATCGGATCGGTCACTTTTTGGGTGGCCCAGGCTGCCGCGCCTGTTTCGGCTTGGCCAACGCTACTGATGGTGATCGGTGCGCTGTGGCTCGGCGGAGCGATTGTGTTTCTCGGCTTCCACGCGTGGCGGCACCATCGCTTTCTTGGCCAGGTGCTCGCCAACGGTCGCCCGCTCGAAGTCGCGGGGATGCGTTACGATGTCGTGGCGAGCGCGTTCGTCGACGGCCCGCTGGCGACCGGATTGATCCATCCGCTGATCGTTGTTCCGGCCGATTTCGAGCAAAGATTCAGCGCCGAACAGCAACGCTTCGCTTTGTGGCACGAGCAGCTTCATCACCGCCGGGGCGATCTTTGGGCGAGCGCCGCGGCGTTGATCCTGGCCTCGCTGCTGTGGTTCAACCCGCTCGCTTACCTCGCCTTGGGGGCATTCCGCCGCGACATGGAGGCGGCGTGCGACGAAACGCTGCTCGCCAACGCCGGCCCGGCCGCCGCGCCGGCCTATGCCGAGACCATCCTGCGCTGCGCCGCGGGCCCGGTGCCACACTCGTTGTGCGCGCTCACGACCATCGATGAACTGAAAGGGAGACTGATGATGCTCAAGACCAATCACGGATCCGTCCGGCGTTTCACCGGGCTGCTGCT
>JBDSNQ010000015.1:0-3304 GCA_039915275.1 Sphingomicrobium sp. | reverse complement strand
TCAGATTAGACCCTTTTGATCAGACCCGGCGGCGCTTTGATGGCCGGACCCCGTTGTGCGGGATCGGAGTGACGTCGCGGATCGAGGTGATCTGGAAGCCGACCGCTTGCAGCGCGCGAAGCGCGCTTTCGCGGCCCGATCCCGGGCCCTTCACTTCGACTTCCAATGTCCTGACGCCGTGGTCGGCGGCTTTCGTGCCGGCGTCCTCGGCCGCGACCTGGGCGGCGTAAGGGGTCGATTTGCGGCTGCCCTTAAAGCCCATCGCCCCGGCCGAGCTCCACGCGATCGCATTGCCCTGCGCGTCGGTGATGGTGATCATGGTATTGTTGAAGCTGGCGTTCACATGCGCGACGCCGGAAGTGATATTCTTGCGCTCCCGCCGACGGAGGCGCTGGGGGGCTTGGGCCATATTCGTTTCCTAAATCCATTCGGGCTGAGCTGGTCCAAGCCCTGCCCCATTATTTTCGCCGAGTGAGAAGTGTCTCGCGACCATCCCCCGGATGATCGCTCGCTTACTTCTTCTTGCCGGCGATCGGCTTGGGCTTGCCCTTGCGGGTGCGCGCATTGGTGTGGGTGCGCTGGCCGCGGACCGGCAGGCCCTTGCGGTGGCGCAAGCCGCGATAGCAAGCGAGGTCCATCAATCGCTTGATGTTCATCGACACTTCGCGCCGAAGGTCGCCTTCGACCTTGAAGTCGGAGCCGTCGATGGCTTCGCGGATGTGCAGCACTTCCTGGTCGGTCAGGTCCTGGACCCGCTTTTCCGTGCCGATCCCCAATTTGGTGGTGATCTGCTTGGCGGTGCTGCGGCCAATGCCGTGGATGTAGGTGAGCGCGATTTCGACGCGCTTGTTGGTGGGTATGTTCACGCCGGCGATACGGGCCATTCTCGATCCTCTATTTAGCTCCACGGGCGGGGTTATCCGCACCCATCTCCACGCTAGTCACCCCGGTTCAAACGAAAAACCGACGGGCGCACGAATGCGCCGCCGGGAACCGGTTGATCGGGATGAGGTCCAGATAGGAATAGAGCGGACTTGAGTCAAGCACTGGCCACCGCGCAATTGCCGGGACGGGGTCGGCCCGATACAGGCGCCAGACCATGAAGCGGCTGAGCCTCGACCAACCCTTGCCCGAGCAGCTGCGCGGAAGCATCCTGGCGCTTGGCAATTTCGATGGCTTTCACTTGGGCCATCAGGCGGTCGTCAGCCGTGCGGTTGCTCGCGGTTTTCACGAGCGGCGGCCCGTCATCGTCGCGACTTTCGATCCGCACCCGGTGCGCCACTTCAAGCCGGATGTGCCGCCGTTCAAGCTGACCAGCCTCGACCAGCGCCAGCGGCTGTTCGCACAAGCCGGGGCGGACGCGATGCTGGTGTTCCGCTTCGACGCCGAGCTGGCGAGCACGCCTGCCGAGGATTTTGTCACGGGCCTGCTTGGCGAGCGGATTGGCGCGGCGGGGGTGGTCACCGGCGACGATTTCACTTTCGGCAAAGGCAGAGGCGGCAATGTCGAGGTGCTGAGGGAGGTCGGGGCCAAGGTTGGCATTGTCGCCGAAGCGGTTGCGCCGGTGCTGCTCGATGGCGAGCGGATCTCGTCCGGGCGGATTCGTGAGGCGCTCGTCGCGGCCGATCCGGGCACGGCGACGCACTTGCTCAGCCGGCCGTTCGCGGTCGAAGGCGTGGTTGAACATGGCGATGGGCGCGGGCGCGATTTGGGCTACCCGACGGCGAACCTGACGCTCGGCGATTACCAGCGGCCGGCCTACGGGATTTACGCGGCCCATGTCCGGCTCGACGACGGGCGTGAGTTTCCCGCCGTCGCCAGCCTCGGCGTGCGGCCGACTTTTCAGCCTCCGGTAGAGCTGCTCGAGGCGTTTCTGTTCGATTTCGACGAGGATTTGTACGGCCAGATGATCGAGGTCGCGCTCCACGCTTTCATCCGCCCGGAAGAGAAGTTCGATGACCTCGGTGCATTGACCGCCCGCATGCGCGAGGATGAAGTCGCCGCCCGGTGGTTGCTGGGTTGATGCTCCCCCGCTAGAGCGCCGCCTCAATGTCAGACGCTCCAACCAAGCCCGATTACCGCTACACCGTGTTCCTGCCCAAGACCGACTTTCCGATGAAAGCCGGGCTGCCGCAGAAGGAGCCGGTGATCCTCGCGCGCTGGCAGGAGCAGGATTTGTACGGGCAGGTCCGCAAGAGCCGCGCCGGCCGCGCCAAGTTCATCCTCCACGACGGCCCGCCTTACGCCAATGGCGACATCCACATCGGCCACGCGCTCGACCGGACGTTGAAGGACATGGTGGTGCGGACCCAGACTTTGCTCGGCAAGGACGCGCCGTTCATGCCCGGCTGGGACTGCCACGGGCTGCCGATCGAGTGGAAAATCGAGGAGCAATACCGCAAGAAGAAGCTCGACAAGGATCAGGTGCCGCTGGTCGAGTTCCGCGCCGAATGCCGCGCTTATGCCCAGCATTGGGTCGACGTGCAGCGCGAGCAATTGAAGCGGCTGGGCACGCTGGCCGACTGGGACCACCCCTATCTGACGATGGATTACGACGCCGAGGCGACAATCGTTTCCGAGCTGATGAAGTTCGCCGAGAGCGGCCAGGTGTTTCGCGGCGCGCGGCCAGTGATGTGGTCGCCGGTCGAGAAGACCGCGCTGGCCGAGGCCGAGATCGAATATGAGGACGTGGTCTCGACCCAGATCGATGTCGCGTTCGAGATCCTGTCAGCGCCAAATTGTCGTCTGATCCAAGATATTCTCGATAAAGGCATGGGTCATCAAATCCGGGCGGTCGTATGGACCACAACGCCGTGGACGATACCTGTCAATCAGGCGGTCGCCTTCAATCCCGACATTGAATACGCGCTGGTTGGCGTTTCGCGAAAGCGGACGGTCGACGATCCTTGGGAGGGTCCCGCACCCAAGCCCATGTCGACGTATATTGGTTATTTGGTCCTCGCGGCCAATCTTATTCCCGAGCTAGCAAGGCGCGGGGCCTTGCCAGATGGTTTCGGGCTATCTTTTCACATTCCAGTCACGTTCAAAGGTTCGGAGTTCGATGGAGCAACGGCTCGCCATCCAATGATGGGGCGAGTTGAGGGCCCAAGAGCCGAATTTTTTGCGCGGGACCGCCCCTTCCTCCCCGGCGACTTCGTCACCACCGATCAGGGCACGGGCCTGGTACACATGGCGCCCGACCATGGCGTCGACGATTTCGAGCTGTGCAAGTCGGTCGGCATCGACCCCGTTTTCGCGGTCGAGGCCGATGGAAAATATCGCGCCGACTGGGGCTGGCTTGGCG
>JBDSNQ010000023.1:0-3149 GCA_039915275.1 Sphingomicrobium sp. | reverse complement strand
TGTTCCTCAAAGCCCGCCCCCACCTCCCCGTCGAAGAGGGTGAGGACAAAACCATATCTCCGGTAAAAACGCTGGGTGCGTCGGCGCTTGCCGCGGCCGCCACGCTGGTCGTGATCGGGGTCGTGTTCGCGGTTGGCATATTGATCGCGCTGCTGGCGCTGGTTCCGCTCTATTTCGTACTCACCCATCGCCTGGCCAAGGACGAAAAGATGCGGGTCCTGGCGCTGGTGCTGCTGATTCCGGCGATGGCCGTGGCGCTGCTTACCAACCAAGAAATCTTCAACGCCTACCTGGTTTGGGCCGACCAGCATTTCCAGCTGACCTTCTTCGGCACCACTTTGCCGACCAGCTGGATGATCACCATCGACGCGGCCTTGAGCTTCTCAATGCTGGTCGCGGTCGCGGCTTTCTTCAAATGGTACGGCAAGGATCACAAGGAGCCCGACGAGCTTGGCAAGATGATCATCGGCAGCTTCTTCACCATCGCCGGCGGGTTATGCCTGTACATCGCCGCCTTGACCCAGGGCAGCGGCAAGATCGGGCTGTTCTGGCCGCTGATGTTCCACTTGCTCAACAGCATCGGCTTCTCGTGCATCCTGCCGGTCAGCCTCGCCTTATTCTCGAAGATCGCGCCGCGGGCGATCAACGCGACGGTCATTGGGCTTTATTACCTGGCCTTTTTCTCGGCCAACAAGATCGTTGGCTATATCGGCGGGCTCTACTCGAGCTTGCCGACGACGACCTTCTGGCTGATCCACGTCGCCAGCGCGGCCGTCGGACTGGTCGCGTTTGTGCTGTTCAAGGTGCTGGTCAACGATCGCATGGTCGCCGCCCACGCCGCCGATCCGGCTCCCGCCTAATCGCGTGCGAGCCGAAGCTATTCCTTATTGCAATTGAGAACCACTCGCATTAGCGAGAAGTTCAATTGCAAGGGAAAGCTTTTACATGTTGAATCGTCGATTGGCTGCGCTCGCCGGGGTGGGTATTGCCGTATACCAGGCCACTCCAGCCCAGGCCGAAGGGGCCCATTTCGGCTACGTCTATGGCGCCGACACGCTCGAGGCCGGCGAGACCGAGCTGACGCTGTGGGCGACCGACCGGCGTGGCAAGGGCCAGGGTCATTATGACGCCCAGGATTATAAGTTCGAAGTCGAACGCGGGATCACCGACAACATCCAGGCGTCGCTCTATGCCAAGTTCGGTAGCCACGACATTCGCGGGCTCGCCCCGCAATTTGACGACGTCGATCGCGACTTCGCCTTCCAGGGCCTGCAGGCGGCGTTCAAAGTCAAGGCGCTCGACCCCGCCAAGCACGGCATCGGCCTCGCTTTCTACGTCGAGCCGGGCTGGACGCGGATCCACAAGATCGCCGGTGAAAAGGTCACCGAATATGAGCTTGAACTCAAGCTCATCGTGCAAAAGAACTTCGGTGATCATTTAGTGTGGGCAACCAACCTGACCCTGGAGCCGGAATGGGAGCGCGAGGACGAAGTGATCACTCCTGGGGCGAGCGACAAAAAATGGGAAAAGGAGCTGGCGTTCGAGGTCTCGACCGGGCTTGCCTATCGCGTTGCCGAGCGCTGGTCGCTTGGCGTCGAAGGTCGCTATCGCAGCCAATATCCCGACTGGACCAGCGGCTTGCACCGCGAGAATTATGCCGTGTTCGCGGGGCCGACGGTCCATTATTCGGCGGGCAAATTGGGCGTCACCGCGACGTACTTGCCCCAGCTGTTCGGCTCCCCCAACCGCGGCGGCTCCAGCCTCCAGCTCGACGACAATGAGAAGCGCGAATTCCGCCTCAAGGTCGGCTACGAATTTTGAAGCGAGCGAGCTATTCGGCGGCCAATAGCGTCGCCGCGCTCAAGTCGACCGAGACCAAGCGGCTGATGCCTTTCTCGATCATGGTCACGCCGTAGAGCCGGTGCATGCGGCTCATCGTCACCGCATTGTGGGTGACGATCAGATAGCGCGTGTCGGTCTCCTGCGTCATCCGCTCGAGCAGGTCGCAGAAGCGCTCGACATTGGCGTCATCGAGCGGCGCGTCGACCTCGTCGAGCACGCAGATCGGCGCCGGGTTGGTCAGGAACAATGCGAAAATGAGGGCGATCGCGGTCAGCGCCTGCTCGCCGCCCGACAGCAGGGTCATGGTCGACAGCCGCTTGCCCGGCGGCTGGGCCATGATCTCCAGCCCAGCCTCCAGAGGATCGTCGCTTTCGACCAGCTCGAGATGCGCCTGCCCGCCGTCGAACAGCGTCCGGAACAGGCTGCGAAAATGGGCGTTGACTTTCTCGTAGGCGGCGAGCAGGCGCACCCGGCCTTCACGGTTGAGGCTGCCGATCGAGCCGCGCAGTCGGTGGATCGCCTGGGTCAATTCCTCGACCTCGGCCGCGCCCGAGGTCCGCGCCTCGTCGATCTCGGCGAGCTCCTGCTCGGCTACCAGATTGACCGGCCCGAGCCGTTCGCGGTCGGCGGCCAGCCGCTCGAGCTGGGCCGATTCGGCCTCGGGATCGCGCACCTCATCGGGGTCGAAGCCAAGCTTTTCGGGCAGGCGCTGCGGCACGCACTCGAAGCGCTCGACGCAGATCCGCGCATATTCCGCGCTGCGTACCTGTTGCGCTTCGGCCCGCTCCGCTTCCGCCGCCCGAGTCTCGCGGGCATCGGTCAAAGCCTCGCCGGATTGGCTGACCTCGGCGACGACATCGGATAGCCCGTGCTCGGCATCCTGCTCGGCCGAAGCGGCCTTGGCGACGCTGGTCTGGTTGCCGGCGATGGCCAGCTCGAGCTGATCTATCTCGCTGCCCAGTCGCTCCGGATCGCCGTGCAGCTCGGCGCGCTCGGCGGCCTGGCTCTTGCTCCGCTCGACCGCCTGGAGCAGCCGCGCCTCGGCGTCGCTTTGGCGCTTGCGCCATTCGCCTTGTTCGCGCGCGGCGGCGCCATGGCGCTCGCGGTCGGTGGCAGTTTCGCGGGCCCGGGTCGCGGCTTCTGCGCGCTTGTCGGCGACCACCGCCGCCACCTCTCCCGCCGTTGCGCGCGCGGCCTCCAGGTCCTGTTCGAGCGCCGCCGGATCGGGCAGCGCGCCAAGAACCGCTTCCGCCGCTGTCACCGCTTCAGCGGCGGCGGCCACGACCGGCGACAGGTCGCCGAGCCGC
>JBDSNQ010000262.1:0-2295 GCA_039915275.1 Sphingomicrobium sp. | reverse complement strand
GGCGGCGGCCGGTCATGCCATCGGCGACCGTCGCCGACAGGAACGCCTCGATCCCGGCCAGGAAGGCGATGACGAACGCGCTTGGCAGCACGTCGCGGGCCAGGCCGAACGACAGGTGCGGCAAATGCGGCGCTTGCAGGCCGGCCGGCATCGACGGAAAGCGCTGGCCGACGGTTTCCACCGGCAGACTGAGCCAGAGCGTGGCTGCGGCGCCGGCGACGATCGCGATCAGATAAGCCGGCACCTGCGGCACCGTCCGCCGGAGCACGATGATCAGCGCCAGCGTCGCCGCGCCGAGGCCAACGGCAGTCCAGTTCACTGTGCTAATGACACGCCAATAGACGCCCCATTTGTTGATGAAGTCGGCCGGCACCTTACCCGTTTTGAGCCCGAGGAAATCGCCGATTTGGCTCGACGCGATGATCACCGCGATGCCGGCGGTGAAGCCGGTCACGACCGGCATCGGCACGAACTTCATCAGCCGCCCAAGCGCCGAGTAACCGGCGATGATCAGGATCACGCCGGCGATGAGGGTCGCCAGCAGCAGCCCGTCAAAGCCGTGGAGGGCGATGACCCCGGCGACGACCACCACGAACGCGCCGGTCGGGCCGCCGACCTGGACCCGCGACCCACCCAGCGCTGAAATGAGGAAACCGGCGACAACCGCCGTCACCAGCCCCTGGCGCGGCGACGCGCCGCTGGCGATGCCCAACGCCATGGCCAGCGGCAGCGCGACGATCGCGACCGTCAGCCCGGCGATGAAGTCGGCGCGCAGCCGGGCCGCCGTATAGCCTTCGCGAAAAACGGTGATGAGCTTGGGCGTGAACGCTTGCCCGCTCATTCCTCGTAATGCGCGGTGGTCGCCTCGCGAATGTCCTGCGCCGTCACCCCAGGCGCCATCTCGATCAGCTTGAACGGGCTCGCATGGTCGGGCCGGTGGAACACCGCGAGGTCGGTGATGATCATGTCGACCACGTTGCGCCCGGTCAGCGGCAATGTGCATTCGGGGATGAACTTGGGGTCGCCGTTTTTCGACACATGCTCCATCACGACGATGATCTTCTTGACCCCGGCGACCAGGTCCATCGCCCCGCCCATGCCCTTGATCATCTTGCCCGGGATCATCCAATTGGCGATGTCGCCTTTCTCGCTGACCTCCATCGCGCCCAGCACCGTCAAATCGATATGGCCGCCGCGGATCATCGCGAAGCTCGCGGCTGAATCGAAATAGGAGGATGACGGCAGCTCGCTGATGGTCTGCTTGCCGGCGTTGATCAGATCGGCGTCGACCTCGTCGTCAAACGGGAACGGCCCGATCCCCAGCATCCCGTTTTCGCTCTGCAACGTGACCTCGATCCCCGCCGGAATATTGTTCGCCACCAGCGTAGGAATGCCGATGCCGAGGTTGACGTAATAGCCGTCCTCCAGCTCCCTGGCGGCGCGGGCGGCCATCTCGTCCCGGGTCCAGGCCATCACGCCGCCTCCCTTGTCCGGACAGTTCGGAATTCGATTTTCTTGTCGTACGGGCTGCCGTCGATCAGGCGCTTGACGTAGATCGACGGCAGATGGACGCAGTTGGGGACCATCTTGCCCACGGCCACGATGATCTCGACCTCGGCGACGCAGATTTTGCCGCAGGTCGCCGCCGGCAAGTTGAAATTGCGCGCGGTCTTGCGGAACATGATGTTGCCGCTCTCGTCGGCCTTCCAGCCCTTGACGATGCTGAGGTCGGCGCGGATGCCGCGCTCGAGAATATAATCCACGCCGTCGAACGCTTTCACTTCCTTGCCCTCGGCGACCACCGTGCCGACGCCAGTCTTGGTGTAGAACCCCGGGATCCCGGCGCCGCCCGCCCGCATCCGTTCGGCCAGCGTCCCCTGCGGGCAGAATTCGACCTCGAGCTCGCCCGCCAGATACTGCCGCTCGAATTCCTTATTCTCGCCGACGTAGGAGGAGATCATCTTTTTGACCTGCCGCGTCCGCAGCAGCTTGCCGAGCCCTTCATTGTCGATCCCGGCATTGTTCGAGGCGATAGTCAGATCCTTGACCCCGCTCGCCACGATCGCGTCGATCAGCCGCTCGGGAATCCCGCACAATCCAAAGCCCCCGGCGGCGATCGTCATGCCGTCGAACAGCAGCCCGTCGAGCGCGGCTTCGGCGTCGGGATAGATTTTCTGCGCCATTACCTTCGGCTCAGCTGCCTAGTTTCGCCAGCACGCCCTGCAATTGCATCGCGTTGGACATGTCGCCTTCGACTTTTAATTTGCCGGTCATGAACGCGGTCATGCCGTCCAG
>JBDSNQ010000070.1:0-4570 GCA_039915275.1 Sphingomicrobium sp. | reverse complement strand
ACCGCTTGGGAGAACGGCAAGCGGCGACCACCCAGCATCGGCGTGCCGAAGCGCTCGACCGGGGGCGGTACCGCTGACGTCATGGCCAAGACTATAGCGGTTGCGATGAGCATCGGTTCCTCCCCCCTTTAATCAAAGAAAAGGACCCCAGACGATGCCGCCCGGGGTCCCAATCTTGTGTCCGTTGGACGGCTGCTCTTAGCCGCGCTCACCGGCCGCAGGCGGCGGCGGCGGCGGAGGCGGCGGAGGCGGCGGCGGCGGCGGCGGGCAGGCGTCCGTCGCCAGGATCACCGAACCATCCGCGCAGGTCTGAGTCGCTGCGGGCGGCGGCGGCGGCGGAGGCGGCGGCGGAGCCATTTCCTCGACGTGAGATCCGCCGAAGCCAAAGCGCACACCACCGCGAACGCCCCAACCCTTAACATCGCCGAAATCGCCCCAGGTGCTCAGCATGAACGGCGTATCCGCGCCGCCACCAAAGCCAAGTTCGGCGCGACCCCAGGTGCCGCGGCCAGGGTTACTGACAAAGGCGTCGGTGGTGCTGTCGAGCGTGAGATTGGTGTTACCCTTGAACTCGTGCATCAGCTTGCCGCTGATGAACAGCTTGGCCAAATTGTAGAACACCGCGCGTGCTCCAATCCGACCGCGGACCGATGTGACCTTGTCGAAATCATAGTTCACGCCGCCGAAAGCGAAGGTGTTGATCCTCGTGTCGACGTAGGCCAGGCCGGCGCTGGCATCGAAGCCGACGCCACTGGTACCGGGGAAGCGGAAGCCGAGTTCGCCATCAGCACCCCAGCTGCGTGAGCGAGTGCGCGTGCCGGTCTGCGAAAACGCACCCGCGTCAAGCGACGTCTTGTCCTTGTCGTACTTGACGAGCGCGTTGCCGTACATGCCGGCAGTCCCGCCAGCCATGGCATATGCGCCGACGTTCCAGCCGTCGGTGCTGGGCGAGCCATTCCCGATCTCGGCTTGCTGGTACCCACCGGTGATACCAACGGCCGCCATTCCGGCATTGAAATCAATGCCGCCCTGAGCGCCTTCACGAACCGCGTGGACGCGCGTCGGGATGGTGAACGAACGACCCAAGGTGGTGAACGTCCGGGTCGGATCGCCGTAGCGTTCACGCCCGTAATAGGCCTGGAGCCACACGTTGACGCCGCCATTGCCGGCCTCGCCGCCACGAGCCGCTGCCATCGCATTGAAGGCTTCGGCGCCCTGGTACCAGGTGTCCGAAATCAGGCCACCAATCAGCACTGGTGAGAACGCATTCACGTTGGGGAGGGCAACGACAAAGAAGTCCTGACCACGCTGCTCGATCGAATAGTCGATGATGGTGTTCATCACGCTCGTCGTGGTGAAGGCACCGACCGGGGCCGTAAATGCGCCCGTCAAATCGACGATCTGGATGCCGGTGGTATCGATGCCCGAAGTGCCCGCGACCGGAGTCAGCAGGACGTTGGTCGCTCCGGTCACATTGCCGTTGACCACCAGCTTATCCGCCGTGGTGTTGCCGATATCCAGCGCCAGGCTAGCCCCGCCGCTGCCAGCATAAGCGCTGTTGATAGTCAGCACGTCGTCAGTGACACCGTCCTGCAGGCTCAGCGTTCCGCTGTTAGCGAAGCTGGACTGACCGGTGATGGTCGACGCGCCAAGCTTGGCATTGACCGTACCGGTGTTGGTGAACACACCAGCCGGTGCGGTAAACGTACCAGCACCAAGCGTCAGCGTGCCCGTGTTGGTCAAGGCGGTGAAGCCCAGCAGGCCCGCGCTACCCGTGGTCGTGATCGTGCCCGAATTGGTGAGCAGGATCGCGGGTCCGGTGAGGGTGAACGTCGCCAGATTGATCCGGCCGGCGTTCGCCTGGGTCGTGCCGGTGCCGAGGTTCTCGAGGCCAACCAGGCTGGTGTTCCCCGCGAGGGTGATAATGCCGGTGGCCGTGTTGACGAGCCGGTCCGTTCCAGCGCCGAAGTCCAACGCCCCTTGCACAACCATAGTGCCGTTGTTGGTCACGGTGTCAGCGTTGCCGGTAAGCGTGAACCGGCCGTTGATCGTGCCGGCGGCGGCGTTGGTCAAAGTGACCGCGCCCGCGCCCGCGGCATTAATCGCGAGACCAGCCGGCAATGCGCCGATGATGCCGCCGTTGGTGATCGCCGTCGTGCCCGCGCCGGTTAGCAGGATCGCCTGCGTTCCGCCGGTGACGCTGCCAGCAGCGCCAACCGCAACCGTGCGCGCGCCCGCGCCGTTCGCAACCAGGCCAGAGCCGGCCGTGCCGACCGTCGCGCCGTTCAGCGTGATCGCCTGCGTGCCGGTCGAGGTGACCGAAACAGCGTTGGTCGCAGCCGTGACCGCGCCCGTCGTTACGGTCACTGCTCCAGCCCCAGCCGAGAGGTTTACGCCGGTTGCACCGGTGGTGTTGATCGCACCGGTGTAATTGATGACGCTGGCACCGGTGCCACTGTTCACGAAGTGAATGCCTTCGCCGGCGCTCCAAATTGCGCCCGAGCCCTGCACGGTGAGCGTGGCAGCTGAAGCACCATTGAAGATGAAGGCTTCGATGCCCTCAACGACAAAACGGTCGGTCGCGCTGCCAAGCGTGCCGTTATTGGTCAGCGTAGCTGCGCCGAGCCCGCTCTGCAGAATGGACACGCCGTAATCGATCGTGCCGGGCGCGCCGGTCGGGCTGAGCACCGTGGCGTTATTGGTCAAAGTAGAGACGCCGGTGCTGGCGGCATTGTTCTGGTAGATTGCCACGCCGAGATAATCGGCGCGAACCGTCGTTCCGGCAGCGGTCGTAACAGTCGCGTTGCCCGCGGTTCCATTCATATTGGCGAGCAAGCCATAGCCAAAGCCGCCAGTTGCCGCGGTCAGGTTGCCGCCGACCGTCGCGGTCAGGGCGCCGGTTCCGTTCATGTCGAACTGGAGGGCGTTACCGCCCGTGCCCAAGTTCGTAACGCTGCCCGTGCCGCTATAGTTGACGGGGGTTGCGCCGATCGCCGTGACTTGCAGTGCGGCGCTTCCGCCTGCGCTCGCCGCATTGCCGGCATTGATCTGCACCGCGCCATTGTTGACGACGTTGAGCGCGTTTGTGCCACCAACGGTGTTGGTGAAGGCGAGACCGTAGCCGTCGATCACCGCGCCGGCGCTCACCGTGCCCGTCACAACGCCCGCCGAAGTATCGACGTTATAGTTCCGGTCGAAGGCCAGGGTGGCGCCGGGATTTGTGGTGTTGGTGCTGGTCATCGAGTCAGGGCACAAAACCGAGCCTGTGACCGGCGTCGCCGCCGGAGTGACCACACAGTGGGCTTGCGCAGGCGACGCCGCCACCATCGTCAGACCCAGACCCAATGCGGCGCTGCCCAGCAGGCGCGTGCGATATCCCAGCAAAACCATCGATATACTCCCTGTTTCACGCACCGCCGAGCGCGGTGCCGGTCAAAATTTGCACGCGAACATGACCTCGGCGGGCTCATTCCACGATGCGTTGACTTTTGGCAGGGCGAAAAGCGGTTGGCAACGGAAGAAGATTAGCGAATTGGTTCTAATCGAAAAATTGTGGCAATTGAGCATCAGTCAGTCGAGCTGTTCGCCTTCGTCCGTGCCCCAGATATCACCCTGAGCGATAAAACCGTCGCGCTTGCCAATGACGATATGGCACCATCCGCGATCGCAAGCATTGATGCGGCCGACGACTCCGGGCTCGGCTCGATAGCGCACCCGGCTTACGTCCGACGCCTCGACATGGATCGCGCGCGGCTCGCCCGACCGGATAACCGCGGTGCGCTGGTCGCTCAGCAAAGTCACCAGCATCCAGCCCTTGGTCCCGTCGGGGTCTTCGATCATCCGCCAGTTGGGATAGGTCTTGATGACCCGAACCGGCAGGTCGCGGCGCTTATATAGCCAGGTGCCGGGATAATTGCGCCCCGGTCCGGTGCGCATCATCGCTTCGCCGCTGGCAATCGAAGCCCAATAAGGCGGCTTTTTGTCCTGGGCGCTTGCGGGGGATGGATGCAAATCGAAAGCCGCGAGCATGAGCATCGCGGCCGCGGCAAGGGCTCGCATCACGCTCCCGTCAGGATGCGGTCGACCAGCTGCTTGACGGTCGGCACGAAGCCGTTCGAGTAGAACGGGTCGCTCTGGAAGCGGAACGCGGAGTGGCCGGCGAACATCAGATTATGCTCGGTCGGGCCGCCGTGGGCGATGTCCTGCAGAGTCTTCTGGATGCAGAAGCTGCGCGGGTCGGCGAGACGGCCGGTGCTGTTCTTTTCATGGTCCGCCCACGACGAGAAGCCGCATTGCGACAGGCAGCCCATGCAATCGGCCTGGTCGGTGCGGATGTGCTTTTTCTCGTCGGGCGTGACG
Source organism: Sphingomicrobium sp. (assembly GCA_039915275.1). GTDB lineage: Bacteria > Pseudomonadota > Alphaproteobacteria > Sphingomonadales > Sphingomonadaceae > Sphingomicrobium. The sequence continues at coordinate 211 of JBDSNQ010000070.1, read as the reverse complement.
AACACCAAAGTCTCGTCCGGTGTCTTCAAGGCGTCGGTGAAGCCGGCCGCGAACCACTCCCGCGCGTGCTGCAAATCGCCTTTTGTCACCCAATAATGGCGCTTGCCGGCTAGCCCGACGTCAAGCTCGAACGAGTGATCGCCGATCGGCTCCTTGGTGAAGGCGATCTGGCGGTGCGAGCGTTCCTCCAGATTGCGCAGGAAGCTGTTGC
>JBDSNQ010000175.1:0-4001 GCA_039915275.1 Sphingomicrobium sp. | reverse complement strand
GTTTGCCGGAGAAGGTCGCGGCCACTTCCGAGTAGATGCCGAACGCGGGCAGGACGAGAATGTAGACCTCGGGATGCCCCCAAACCCAGATCAGGTTCATGTACAGCATCGAATTGCCGCCGCCGTCATTGGTAAAGAAATGGAAGCCGAGGTAGCGGTCGAGCATCAGCTGCGCCAAGACCACGGTCAGCACCGGGAATGCCGCAAGCATGATCAAATTGGACGCCAGCGCCGTCCAGCAGAAGATCGGCATGCGCATATAGCTCATCCCCGGCGCACGCGTCTTGAGTATGGTCGTTACGAAATTGACCGCTGTCAGTACCGTCCCGACGCCGGAAACCTGCAGCGCAACCAGATAATAATCGACCCCGACCCCGGGCGAGAAGGCTTTTTCGCTGAGCGGCGGGAAACCCAGCCAGCCGGCGCGCGAGAATTCGCCGACGAACAGGCTCAAATTAACCAGCAGCGCGCCCGATGCGCTGAGCCAAAAGCTGACATTGTTCATCGTCGGGAACGCCACGTCCCGCACGCCCAGCTGGAGCGGAACGACGAAGTTCATGAAGCCGATGACGAACGGCATCGCCACGAAGAAGATCATGATCGTGCCGTGCGCCGAGAAAATCTGGTTGTAATGCTCGGGCGGCAGGAAACCCTGCGAGGCGCCGATCGCGAGCGATTGCTGGGCGCGCATCATGATGGCGTCGGCAAAACCGCGCACCAGCATCAGCAGCGCCAGCACGATGTACATCACGCCGATGCGCTTGTGGTCGGTGGACGTGATATATTCGTTCCACAGATAGGGCCACCAGCCCTTGCGCCAGACCCACAGCGCAATGCCAAGGATCGCCGCCATAATCACCAGCGAAGTGACGAGCGGGATCGGGTCGTGCAACGGGATCGCGTCCCAGGTCAGTTTCCCGAACATCCCCTAGCCCCCTGCCGGAACGGCTGAATTCTGGTTTGCCGCCGCCGCGGCCGCCGGGCCAGCCAATTGCTGCACGCGATCGCTGACGATGGCGTCGAACAGACCGGGCGCGACCGCGCCAAACGTCATCGGCTTCACGTAGCTGCTCGGCTTGGACAAAAGGGCATAGCTGCGCGCATCGAGCGCGGCCCCGGTGCCGCGCGAGCCCTGCGCCCACATCGCGAACTGGTCGGCCGGCAGCGCCTGGACCTTGAACTGCATGCCGGGGAAGCCGTCACCGCTGAAATGCGTCGACAGGCCGTCATAGACCCCCTGGCGGTCGGCCTGCAGATTGAGCCGCGTCGTCATCCGCGGCATGGTGTAGATCATCGTCCCCATCTGCGGCACGAAAAAGCTGTTCCACACCGTCGCCGAAGTCAGCCGAAAGCTGATCGGCGTGCCGGCCGGGACGACCAGCTGGTTGACCGTCGCAACGCCCTGATCGGGATAGATGAACAGCCATTTCCAGTCGAGCGAGACGACTTCGACCTTGAGCGGCGGGACCGACGACTTGAGCGGCTTGGCGGGATCGAGGTCGTGGCTCGCGATCCAGGCGATTCCACCGAGCAGCATGATGGTCAGCGCCGGGATCGACCATACGACCATTTCGATCGCACCCGAATATTCCCAATCGGGTCGATAGGTCGCTTTGCTATTCCCACGCCGGAACCACCAGGCGAAGGCGACCGTCGCGATCATCGTCGGGATGATGATCGCCAGCATGATCGCGGTCGAGTTGATGAGAAGCTGTTTTTCCTGGGCGGCGACTGGCCCGACCGGGTCGAGAATGCCGCGGTCGCACCCCGCCGTCAGGACGAGCAAGGCACCGCCAACGAGGACGCGCAAGAGTCCCGCCCGACCAAGTCGGATGATCCATTCGTTGCCGCGTCTTGAATTGCTCAAGGACCGCCCCGCCACCAAAATGCTAGGTCGGACTCGCCGTTCGATCGCGGGCCCGACGCCCTGATAGTGGCGCAATTTCCAGTCGGCAATGTTAACTTCGATCAAGCCGCCTAGCCATCGTAGGGAACGCCGAGAGCCGTGAATGCCGCTGCAGCCGCTTCGCGCTCCACCATCATTGTGCGAAAGTGCGGGCGGCCGTCCATCATCGCCATATAGACGTTCGACTTTGGAACCAGTTTTAGCAGCAGATTGTCGTCGTATATCGCCGACGTGGCCAGGCGGATCATCGTAAAATGAACAAAGGCCACGCAGTCTGCCGCCGTGATCTCAGCACCGCACATGTAGGGCGAAAATTTCGCCAGCCGCCCGATCGCATTAAGGCCAACAACTAGCCGATCATGCGCCTCCGCTTTGGTCTCCTCCGAAACCGTGCCGCCGAAGAAGCACTCCTTATAGAGCCGGCGGGCGACCCATTCGGCTTTGAGTTCGAGATGCTGGATTAATTCGCGGCACTGGGCGCGTTCGTACACGTCCGCGGGACAGAGCGGGATTTCGGGAAAGCGATCCTCGAGATATTCCAGGATCACTTGCGATTCCGACAGGCCGCCCCCGTCAAACTCGATGAACGGAATCTTCCCCAGCGGCGACGTATCAAGGTATGTCTCGCGTTCCCACGGATAGACCAGCCGCTCGCGAAACGGGATCTGCTTTTCGAGCAGGACCAGTTTGAGCTTGTTGTAATAGTTGCTGACGCCGAAGCCGCACAATGTGATCATCGACCCGCCCCCACGACCGCCGGGCGTCAGGCTTACACCATCGGCACCGGCAAGTACGGTTAATCGCCACAAGCCCGGCTCAGTCTAATCCGAAGCGCCGACCGGCCCGCCAGCAAGGTCCAGCCGACCGAAATGCTGTCGCGCCATGTCAATAAATGCCCGGACGTTGACCGAAGTGCGCCGATTCGCCTGATAAACCAAATGGACCGGGATCGGCGGCGGCGCGAAGTCGTCGAGCAATGTCACCAATCGCCCCGAGGAAATCGCATCGAGCGCCTGGTATGAAATGACGTGCGCTATCCCCAGACCATCGATGGCCGCCGAGATTGCCGCATCGGCGGCATTGACAGTCAGTCGCGGCTCGACCCGGATCGCCAACTTGCCGCTGGGGCCGAACCGCCATTCCTGCGCGCGATCGAGTTCGGTGAACGAGATCAGCGCATGATCGTGCAACCCGGCGACATTGGCGGGCGCCGCGTGCAAGGCAAGATAGTCGGGGCTGGCGACGAGGACGCGACGGACCTCGGCGACTTTAAGTGCGTGCAGCGCGCTGTCGGACAAATCGCCAATGCGGACCGCGACATCGATTCCTTCGTCGACCAGCCGGACCACCCGGTCGATCAAGGCCAGTTCGACCCTCAGCCTGTCGTGAACACGCAGCAACGCCGTGATGATCGGGACGATATGGAGTCGCCCGAATGTCACCGGCGCGGTGACCACCATGGTTCCGCCCGGCGTCGCGGCGTCGCCGCGTAGCGCAAGCGCCGCGTCATCAAGATCGGCAAGCGCCATGCGGCACCGCTCCAGATAAGCGGCTCCCTCGCTGGTTACCCGGACTGAACGGGTTGTCCTGTGAAGGAGCACGGTGCCGAGTGAGGCTTCGAGCGCAGCGACCGCACGGCTTGCGGCGGTCGGCGAGATCCGCAGCCGCCGCGCAGCCTCAGCGAAACTGGCCTGGTCAGCGACCGCGACGAAAATCCGAAGCCTATCCAGTCGGTCCACGATTATCCCGAACTTCGCATGAGTGAAGTGTAGAATTAATGGATTATCACAATCCGGCGCAGATGGCATCTCTTGGGGCGCAGGCGGCATTCCCGCGGCCCGCTAAGGAGAAATCCCCATGTCCCGCATCAACATCCCCGCCCGTGAAGACGCACCCGCCAACTCCCAGCCCTTCCTCGACGCGGTCGAGAAGCAACTCGGCGTTGTCCCCAATCTGTTCCGCCTTGTCGCCAACAGCCCGGCGGCGCTCGAAGGCTATCTCGGCCTCAACGGCGCACTCGGCCGCACGCTCGACGCCAAGACCCGCGAACGGATCGCGCTCGCCATCGCCCAGGCGAATGGCTGCGACTATTGCT
>JBDSNQ010000182.1:0-9238 GCA_039915275.1 Sphingomicrobium sp. | reverse complement strand
ACCGGGCAGATCACGGAAAGGATCGTCGCGCTCATCCGAATACCCATCGGCGATGGAGCACAAAGGTCAAGGCCGGCGTGACGAAGATGATCGGGATCACCGGCCACCAATTGGGGCCGTGCATATGCTTGACCAGCAGCCAGACGAAGGCTTGGTTGGTCGCCAGCCCGATCAAATTGACGACCAGGAACCGCGCCAGCCGGACGTGCTGGCGGTCGCGCTCGCCGTGGCCGCGAAAGCTGAACGACCCATGGGTGACATAGCTGACGAAGGTGAAGGCGACGAACACCACCAACAAAGATAGCATCGGGTCGACGTGGAGGAATTCGGCGATTGCCCAGTAGCTGCCGGCGACGAGCAGAGTGATGGCCATGCCGGCGAAGGCATAGCGCGCGGCCTGGGTGACAATCGCGCGGCGTTCGGGGGAAAAGATCGAGAGCATCGCACCTTCACGTCTGCCGCCCCGTTGGCCGATGATTGCCGGACGCTGCTTGCCCTTTGAGGTCGAGCGGCTAGAGCGCGAAACGTGAGCGAGCGCAAGGATCAGGTCGACATCGAACCGTTGTTGCGGCTGCTCGACCGCCATTGGAAGCTCGTGACTGTCGCCGCCTGGCTGATGCTGTGCGCCTGGTTCGTGTATAATCGCTGGGCCCAGATCCACAGCTTCGACCTGCTCGACACCGACGATAATATGCGCATCAGCCAGGTGCGCGCGCTGCTCCACGGGCAGGACTGGTACGATCTTCGCCAATATCGCCTGAACCCGCCGTTCGGGGCCAACATCCATTGGTCGCGGCTGGTCGATCTGCCGCTCGCCGGGCTGATCCTGCTGCTGCGGCCGATGCTCGGCGGCGCCGAGGCCGAGCGCACCGCGGTCGCGGTCGCGCCGATGCTGCCTTATTTGCTGCTTCTGTTCGGGGTCGCGCTGACGGCTCGCCGCCTCATCCACCCGGCGGCTTATGCCCTCGCTTTCATCGCTTTGCTCAGCGCCGGCTCGACCAACGGCATGTTCATGCCGACCCGGATCGATCACCACGGCTGGCAGCTGGCTTTGCTCAGCATAGCGGTCGCCGGTCTCGCCGACCCCAAGCGCGCGCGCGGCGGCGCGACTGTCGGGCTGGCGACCGCGCTGTCACTGTCGATCGGGCTCGAGCTTTTGATCTATCTGGCGCTGGCCGGCGTCGTGACCGTGCTGTTCTGGATCGACGACCGTGGTGAGAAGCGGCGCCTGGCGGCTTATGCCGCGACCCTCGCCGGCGGGACCGCGCTCGGCTTCTTGCTGTTCGCGTCCTACGCCAACCGATTGCCGGTGTGCGATGCCTTGTCGCCGGTGTGGTTGTCGGACGCGCTGCTCGGCGGAGCGCTCCTGTTCGGGCTCTCGGCCCTGTCGCCGGTCGACTGGAAACGCCGCCTGGCGCTGGCCGCCGGCGCGGCGGTGATCATCGCTTTGTTCCACGCCTGGATGTGGCCGCACTGCCTGTCACGGTTCGAAGGGGTATCCCCCGAAGTGAATCGTTTGTGGCTGAGCCACGTGCGCGAAGCGCGGCCGGTCTACACCCACGGCTGGCAGACCGCGACCCTGTTGCTGGCGCTGCCGCTGACCGGTGCGGTCGGCTGGGCGCTGCTGGCGTGGACCAACCGCGGCGACCGCGGCTTGCTGCGGCGGACATTGGCGGCGGCGGCCCCGGCGCTGGCCGCGGCCCTGTTGCTGGCGTGGCAGACCCGCACCGCGCCCGCCGCGCAGATGCTGGCCGTGGTCGGCGCGATCGCGATCGTCTGGATCCTTGCCCCGGTGGTGCAGCAAATCAGGATGTCGGCGTTACGAACCGTGGCGACGGTCGGGGTGGCGCTGCTCGGGCTCGGCGCGGTCGTTCCGTTCGTCGTACAGGCCGTGCCGGGCAAGAAATCGACGCCGCGGGACATTGCGATCGGCCGGGCCAACAATCGGTGCAATTCGATGGTCGCGTTCAAGCCGGTGGCGCTCCAGCCTAAAGGCATGGTGTTCACTTTCGTAGATTTCGGGCCGCGGGTGATCACCGTCACCCATCATGATTCGGTAATAGGGCCCTATCACCGCAACGGCGAGCAGATCGCCGACGTCATGAACGCCTTCCGCGGGAGCGAGCCGCAAGCCCACGCGATCCTCGCCAAATATCATTCCAACTATCTGCTGACCTGCCCCAACAGCTCGACCACGACGATCTTCCTGTCCGAAGCACCGAAAGGATTTTACGCGCAGCTGGAGCAAGGCAAGGTCCCAGCCTGGCTGGCGCCAATCACGCTGCCCGCCAATTCCCCGTTCAAGATGTGGAAGGTGGTCGGCTAAGACGCCTTCACCCGAGTGCCGGGAAGCTTTGCTTGAGGCCATCGACCACGAATTGTGCCGCGAGCGCCGCCAGAATGACCCCGAGGATGCGGGTGATCATCGCCTCGATCCGCTCGCCGATCAGCCGCATTAGCGGTCCCGCGGCGAGCAGGAAGGCCATGGTCATGAGGATCACGACGGTGATCGCCGCCAGCACCGTCAGCACTTGCGCGGCGTCGTCGGCGCGCGACACCCACAGCATCGCGCTGGCGATCGAGCCGGGGCCACTAATCATCGGGATCGCCATCGGGAAGACCGAGATGTCGTCGGCATCCGGGGTGCCTTCGATCGATTGGGCGCGAACTTCGCGGCGCTGGGTGCGGCGCTCGAACACCATGTCCAATGCGATCATGAACAGCATCACGCCGCCGGCGATGCGGAAACTGGCGAGGCTGATGCCGAGCGCATGGAGCATCGGCTTGCCCAGCAGCGCGAAGAACATCAGCACGCCCCAGGCGATGACCGACGAACGCACCGCCATTGCCCGGCGGTGGGCGAGCGAGGTCCCGCGGGTCAGGCTGGCGAAGATCGGCGCGCAGCCGGGCGGGTCGATGATCACCAAAAAGGTGACCAGCGCCGACCCGAACAGCTCGATCATTGACTGAAGGTCATTGCGCGGGCGCAGTGGTCTGCTGCTCGAGGACCGTCTGATAGTGGCGGCCGGTCCACAGCTGGGCCTGGAAATGGCGGGCGCCCTTGGGGTCGACCTTCCACTGATAGGATAAGGTGCCATCGGCCGAGCGGCCGGTGCCGGCGTCGCCCGGCGGTTTGCCAGCGACCTGCGCCGCGCTCACCGCGCGTCTGGCCAGTGCTCGTACCGTGCGCCCTCCGGCGCAACTGGCGCGCCGGACGATCGCCCGCGCGCGCGCGGGCATCGGCGTGTCGAGGCCGTCGCCGCCATCATAAGTCCAGGTCCAGGCGCCGCCCTTGCGCATCCAAACCGTCGTGAAATAGCCGTGGGCCTTGCCCGAAGCGCTGGTCCACGGACCCTTGTTGATCGCGGTTCGCCCATCGCACGAAACATAGCTTTCGGCCGGCGACCAGGTAAGCGCGGCGGGTGGGTCCTTGCGGCCCTTGAGGAACTGCTGGACCCAAACTGCCTGCGGCGTGAACATGACCGCCGTCGGGGCGGCATATTTGCGAAAAGCGGTCCATTGGCCGATGCGCTGAGCATCGCGGGCAAATGCTCGTTCGGCATCGACAGCGGTCGGCACCGAGGCAGCGATAAGCAATGCAAAGATCATAGTCCCTCCGGGTCGTTCAGGCCGGCGCGGCGGTGCGCGGCGACCAGCGTGTTCCTCAATAACATAGCGATGGTCATCGGCCCAACGCCGCCCGGCACCGGCGTGATCGCGGACGCGACCTCGGCGGCTTCGTCGAACGCGACGTCGCCGACCAGCCGGCCCTTGCCGTCGTCGGTGGGGATGCGGTTGATGCCAACGTCGATCACCGTCGCGCCGGGCTTGAGCCAGTCGCCGCGGACCATTTCCGGCCGTCCGACCGCGGCGACGACGATATCGGCTCGGCGCACGATGCCGGGCAGGTCGCGGCTCTTCGAGTGCGCGATGGTCAACGTCGCGCTTTCGCCGAGCAGAAGCATCGCCATCGGCTTGCCGACGATGTTCGAGCGACCGATCACCACCGCTTCGAGCCCGGCAAGATTGCCGAGTTCCGCCTTGAGCAAATGCAGGCAACCGAGTGGCGTGCAGGCGACCAGGCCATCGAGGCCGGCAAACAGGCGACCCCGGTTGAGCGGATGAAAGCCGTCGACGTCCTTCGCCGGGTCGATCGCGGAAATGACTTTTGCCGTATCGATCTGATCCGGCAGCGGCAGCTGGACGAGGATCCCATCGACCCGGTCGTCGCCGTTGAGATCACGGACCAGGTCGAGCAGCTCGGCTTGGGAAATCGTGTTGGGCAAAGTGTGGGCAAAGCTTGCCATCCCTGCCTCGGCAGTCGCCTTGCCCTTCATGCGGACAGAGACCGCGCTCGCCGGGTCTTCACCGACCAGCACGGTGGCCAGGCCGGGGGGGCGGCCAGCCCGAGCCACGAACTCGGCGGCCGCCTCGGCAACGCATTCCCGAATCGCGGCGGCAGCGGCCTTTCCGTCGATCCGCCGTGCGGTCATACGGTCGAGTAAGTGAGGCTGCGCTCAGCGCCGTCGAGCAGCATCTGCAGAATCTGGATCAGGATCAGCACGACCAATGGCGAGAAGTCGAGTCCGCCGAAATCCGGCAGCAGTCGGCGGATTGGCCGGTAGAGCGGCGCAGTGATCCGCTCGAGCGCGTGGGTGAAAGCCAGGACCCCGCGCGAGCTGGTGTTGAGCACGTTGAACGCGAACAGCCAGCTCAGCACCACCTGGATGATGATCAACCACCACAGGATCGAGAGCAGGTAGCGGGCGATATCGAAGAGCGCGGCGGTCATGCGAGCCGCTTAGCCGCGCTCTGCGCGCGGAGCAATCGGCATGCTCAAGGCGCGAAGCGGTTGGGCTGGGCCTCGGCCAGCACGACGGCAAAGTCGCCGGCGGGGTCGCTCCACTCGGCCAACGGTGTCCAGCCGCCGGCGAGCAGCAGCAGCCGCGCACCGCGGCGCTCATATTTATGGCTGTTCTCGGTGTGGATCGATCCGCTTTGCTTCACCGCGAACGGCTGGCCGGCGATGGTGAATTCGACATCGCGGGTCGCCACCAAATGCATCTCGATCCGCGACAATATGTCATTCCAGCGCGCTTCGTGGCGGAACGCGTCGGCGGGGATCGTGCCCTCAAGCTCGCGGTTGATCCGCTCGATCAGGTTGAGGTTGAAGCGCGCAGTTACCCCGTCGGGATCGTCGTAGGCGGCAATCAGCCGCTCGACCGGTTTCACCCGGTCCATGCCAATCAGCAGATGCGCGCCGGTGCCGAGCAATTCACGGAAGTGACGCAAGAGGTCGGTCGCGCTACGCGGCACGAAATTGCCGATGGTCGAGCCGGGGAAGAAGCCCAATCTGGGGAGGCCGTCAATCGCGTCGGGCAAGGCGAACGGTTTGGTGAAATCGGCGGTGACCGGAAGCACGGGCAAGCCCGGGAAGCCCGCGCTGAGCTCGGCCGCGCTATCCTCGAGATAGTCGCCCGAAATGTCGACCGGGACATAAGCGGCCGGAGCGATGGCGTGGAGCAGGATCGGGGTCTTGGTCGCCGAACCGGCGCCGAACTCGACCACCGCCGAGCCCTTGGGAATCAGCGCCGCCGCCTCGGGCATGATCGCCTGCAGCAAAGCGGTCTCGGTCCGCGTCGGATAATAGGACGGCAGCCGCGTGATTTCGTCGAACAGCTCGGACCCAGTGCGATCGTAAAGCCAGCGCGCCGGGATCGCCGGGATCGACGCCGCCAGCCCCGCCAGCACGTCGGCGCGAAACGCTTCGGTTTGCGCGTCAGGCGTCGCGAGCAAGGCGCACCCCCGTGAACTGCCAGCGCGCATCGGGCGGGAAGAAGTTGCGGTACGAAGCTCGGCTGTGGCCGCGCGGGGTGGCGCAGCTGGCACCCTTGAGGACCAGCTGGCCGCTCATGAACTTGCCATTATATTCACCGACCGCGCCGGCGGCGGGTTTGAACCCGGGGTAAGGCGAGAAGCTGCTCCGGGTCCATTCCCAAACGTCACCGAAAATGTCGCCCGGCGGTTGCGGCACAACCGCCCCGGCCAGGTCGAGCTGGTTGCCGAGATGGGGGTCGGCCGAGGCGGCGAAGCTCTCCCACTCGGCCTCGGTCGGCAGCCGTGCGCCGGCCCACCGGGCAAACGCGTCCGCCTCATAGCAGCTGACGTGCGCAACCGGCGCCGCGGGGTCGACCTCGCGCCGCCCGGCGAGCGTGAATGCGCTGCCGTCGCCGTTCCAGTAAAGCGGCGCCGCAATGCCCTCGCGCCGGACCCAGTCCCAGCCGTCCGACAGCCACAGCGTTGGCGTCGCATAGCCGCCGTCGGCGATGAACTCGGCCCATTCGCGGTTGGTCACCGGGCGGCTGGCGATGGCGTGGGGCGCAAGCAGCTCGGGATGCCGCGGGCGCTCGCTGTCGAACGCGAATCCGCTGTCATCGGCGCCGATCTCGACGATGCCGATCCGGCCGGGAAGGAAGCTCAGCGGCTCGGCCGAATGACATGGCGCCGCCTCCAATGTCCCATAGGCCGGCTCCACCGGATTCTCGGCGAAGGTCGCGAGGATGTCGGTGAGGAACAGCTCCTGGTGCTGCTGCTCATGGTTGATGCCCAGCTCGACCAGTTCGAGCGCGGCTGGCGACAGCCCTGGCAGCGCGCGCTCCAGCGCCTCGTCGACATAAGCCCGCCACTCGCGCACCTCATCGAGTGAAGGCCGGCTGATCATCCCGCGCCGTGCGCGCGGGTGCCGCTCGCCCTCGCCCTCGTAATAGCTGTTGAACAGATACGGGAAGCGCTCGTCGAACCGCTCGTACCCCGGCACATGATCGCGCAGCACGAAGGTCTCGAAGAACCAATTGGGATGGGCGAGGTGCCACGTGGCCGGTGATGCGTCGGGGAACGGCTGGATGGTCGCATCGGCGTCGGACAGCGGCGCGGCGAGGTCGAGCGTCAGCGTCCGCGTCGCGAGCAGCCGCTCGGCGATCGAGCCGCCAGTTACCGGGTCGCGCCGGGTTGCCACAGCACGTCACCACCTTCGTCTTTGGCCAACAACCGCCCGAGCACGAACAGATGGTCGGACAGGCGGTTCAAATACATCCGCGCCAGCGGGTTCATGGGATCGTGGCGCGATGCCGTCACCACCGATCGCTCGGCGCGCCGGGCGATGGTGCGGGCGATGTGGACCCGCGCCGCAGCTTCGCCGCCACCGGGCAGGATGAAGCTCCGTAGCGGCTCCAAGGTCTCGTTCATCGCGTCGATCTCCGCCTCCAGCCGGTCAACCTGCGATTGCACAACGCGCAACACCATCTCCGTGGGCGCAAACTCGTCGCCGGGCGTGGCGATGTCGGCGCCCAAATCGAACAGTTCGTTCTGCACCCGGCCGAGCATCGCCCTGGCATCCGCATCGTCGATGGCAACCAGCGCCAGGCCAATGGCGCTGTTCAACTCGTCGACGTCGCCGATCGCCTGAGCCCGGGGATGATCCTTGAGGATCCGGGAACCATCGACCAGCCCGGTCTCGCCGGCGTCGCCGGTGCGGGTGTAAATCTTGTTGAGCTTGACCAGGTTCAGCTCTTCGAGGCGCTGGCGAGAATCAGGATCAGCGCGACGATCACGATCGCCACCGCCTGGAACAGCACCCGCTTGCGCATCCAGTTCTGCTGCGCCTCGCCGGTAACGTCCTTGCCCGACGCCATGGCGATCACGCCGCGCACCAGGACGTAAGCTGTCGCGGCCATGGCGGGGACCAGCAGGATGATGAGGAGTGTGTTGCCCATGATCGCCTATTTAGTCTTGCTGCAGCCGAAAGCCAGACGGGACTAAGCCGGTCACGAGGTCGCGGGCCGACGCCAAACCGTCGACGCCCGCCTCGCGCATCGCGGCGAGCGTCGGGGCAAGATCGCGCTTGGCGAGCCGCTGCCCGTCGGCATGCGTGACCAAAGAATGGTGGAGATAGGTCGGCTCGGGCAGGCCGAGCAGTTGCTGCAACAGCCGCTGGATCGGGGTCGAGGGGCGCAAGTCGGCGCCGCGCACGACCAGGGTCACGCCGCTCGCCGCATCGTCGACCACGCACGACAGATGATAGCTCGCCGGCGCGTCCTTGCGGGCGAGGATGGCGTCGCCGATGGCGCCTCGGTCGGCGGTGAAGCCTCGGCCATCCTCTTCGACCCATGACGGCAACCCGGCGATCGCCAGCGCCTGGCCGCAATCGAGCCGCCAGCTGTGCGGCGTGGTCGCGCGGCGTGTCGGATCGTCGGCGAGGCCGCGGCAGGTGCCGGGATAGGACGAGCCCGCATCGCCGTGCGGCGCGGTCAGCGAGGCGGCGATATCGGCCCGCGTGCAGAAGCAGGGATAGACCAGCCCGCCCGCTTTCAACTGCTGCAGCGCATCCGCGTAGAGCTGCGTGCGCTCCGATTGCACCAGCGGCTCGCCGTCCCACCCCAGCCCGAGCCAGCGCAAATCCTCCTCGATCCCGGCGACGAACTCCGGCCGGCTGCGGGCCGGGTCGAGATCCTCGATCCGCAGCAGAAAACGCCCGCCATCGGCCCGCGCCCGCGCATGGCCAATCGCCGCGCTATAAGCATGGCCAAGGTGCAGCCGGCCAGTGGGCGACGGGGCAAAACGGGTGACGGTCATCACCGGTGTGACTTAAAGGACTCTTGACCGGCGCCAAGGGAAAGTGCTGTCATGCTTATGTCACGCCGGGATGGCATCCGGCTGGGCACTAGGGAAGCGGGCCTGTGACGCGCCCTCTCCTCCTTGGGTGCGACAGGGCCGGAGGCGGTGTTCGAAGCGGGCGGACACGAAAGGCCATTGCCCGCGTCATGTATCACCCGGAAATCATCCGCCATCCTGAAAGCTGCCCGGCGCTGGTCCTCAACGCCGATTACACGCCTTTGTCTTATTATCCGCTGAGCCTGTGGCCGTGGCAGACGGCGGTCAAGGCGATGTTCCTCGAGCGGGTCGATATCGTCGCCCATTACGATCGCGAAGTGCACAGCCCGAGCGTGGCCTTGAAGCTGCCGTCGGTAATCGCACTCCGCCAATTCGTCCGGCCCAGTCAGTTTCCCGCTTTCACCCGCTTCAACCTCTTCCTCCGCGACCGCTTTCACTGCGTCTATTGCGGGTCGGGCAAGGAATTGACCTTCGACCATGTCGTGCCCCGCGCCCAGGGCGGACGGACGACGTGGGAGAATGTCGCCACCGCCTGCGCGCCGTGCAATTTGCGCAAGGGCGGGCGCAC
>JBDSNQ010000253.1:0-8244 GCA_039915275.1 Sphingomicrobium sp. | reverse complement strand
GCAGCCGTATCCGCACTGCGTTTCGCCGGCGCCGCAGAAGCAGCGATCGAGCAACATAGAACAATGCCGCCCACCAGTCCTGTTACCACACGCATGACTATACCTCCCGTTTTGTGTTGAAGTTGAGCGGGCATCAGAACCACGCCCGGATACCGGTCAAGATGCTCCATCCGGCTGGATCCTCACCCGCGTCGCGCATGAAACGGCGCGTATCGCCGAAAGCGCGGCTGTATTGGACACCCACGTAGGGCGCGAACTCGCGACGGATGTCGTAGCGAAGCCGCATCCCGATCTCGGCGTTCGACAGTCCTGAACCGACGCCGATGGCGCGGCTGTCCTGCGCGGCAAGATTAATCTCGACCCTGGGCTGGAGGATCAGCCGCTGTGTGACGCGCTGGTCGTAATATCCCTCAGCTCGTGCGAGCAGTTCGCCTTTGTTAGACAGGAACAGAGCGCCCTCGAGCTCGAAGAAGCCGGGAGCCAGTCCCTCGATACCCACCGTAGCGTAAACCCGCGAGGGGTTGGGCTTGAAGTCGTAGCGAACGCCGCCCTGGAGATTGAAATAAGGGCCGATCGCGTGGCTGTAGAGCGCCTGAACTTCGGCGCGGTCGACCGACTTCCCAAAGGTGCCATCGCCTTCGCTCTTGAACCAGACGCGGTTGATGTCGCCGCCATACCAGGCTTGGCCGTTCCATTCGAAGCCTTCGCGGCCTTTTCGGAACTGATATTCGGCGAGGTTGAACATGACCTGCCCGACCTTCTGGTCGCCGTGGCCCTCCTTCAAGTGATGGCGCCCCATCGCCATATTGGGGGCGCCATAAACCATGTCCGCCGCATGATCGGTCGGGACTGGCGGCGGCGGCGCATTGCCGGCCGAAAGGTCGGTTCCTGACGGCGGCACATTGGCCATGCCGGGCATGTCCATTCCGGGCATCGAACTCATGTCGTGACCGGCCATTGGATCAGTCGGCTTGGCCGGTGGCATGTTCATTCCGGGCATCGAACTCATATCGTGGCCCGCCATCGGGTCGGCCGGTTTGGCGGTCGGCATGTCCATTCCGGGCATTGAGCTCATGTCATGGCCGGCCATTGGGTCGGCCTTGGCTCCAGTCCGCGGCTGTGTGGGCGCCTTCTTTGCCGGTCCCTTCTTCGCTGCTTCCTTTTTGGCTGGAGACTTCGCTACGGCTTTTTTCGCTGCCGGCTTCTTCGCCGCCGGTTTTTTCTTGGCCGGCATCGGCGTCTTCATCCCGGGCATGCTCATGCCAGGCATGTTCATTTGGGCGGTGGCCGGTGCGCTGACGGCGAGCGCCACGGCCGTGGCCAGGCTCAGGCAGAAGCCGGGGCGCGTCACGCGGCTTCTCCGGTGATCGGGCGGATGGTGACGACACGCATCATGCCGGCGGCCATGTGGTAGAGATTGTGGCAGTGGAATGCCCAATCGCCGGCGGCGTCAGCGGTGAGATCGAAGGTCATTTTGCCGCCTGGTGGAACGTTGACGGTATGCTTGCGCGGCCCATTTGCGCCATGCCCTGTGACCAGCTCGAAGAAGTGGCCATGAAGGTGGATGGGGTGCGCCATCATCGTGTCGTTGACCAACGTAACCCGCACTCGTTCATTGAGCCGAAACGGGATGGGCTCGGCAGGCTCGCTCATCTTCACGCCGTCGAAGGACCACATGTAGCGCTCCATGTTGCCAGTGAGGTGGATTTCTAGCGAGCGTGAGGGTGCGCGAACGTCGGGGTTGCGCTCAAGCGCTACGAGGTCGCGATAAACCAAAACCTTGTGGTCCATCCCTTCCAGGCCCTGTGGCGGCTCGGCGGTGCGGTCGGTCGCCATCGGCGCGATTGTCTGCACGCCTGGACCCATTTTCACCTGTGGCGCATTGCGCGGGTCGCGCATGTCCATGCTCATCGCGTGGCCGGGCGCGGTCCCCGGTCCCTCCGCCGCGGTGCCATGGGCCATTCCCGCCATTCCGCTCATGCCGGCCATCGCGCCATGGTCCATGCCGGCCATCGAGGCACCGCCCGCCATCGCGGTCGCAGTTACGGAGCCGTGATCGGTCGGAGCATTCCAGCCGGTCAGCTTCGCCAGCGTCCTGGACGCATTCTGCTCTGCCGACGGGTCAATGCCGCGAACGGCCGCGGGATTGGGCGCATTGGGCATGTCCATGCCGGCCATTCCGGCCATGTCGCCGCCGCCCATGTTGCTCATGCCCATGTCTTTCATGGTGGTGAGCGGCCTTGGCCGAAGCGGCGGAACAGGAGAGGACATGCCGGCGCGAGGTGCGAGCGTCGCCCGGCCGAGACCGGAGCGATCAATAGACTCGCTGACAAAGCTGTAGGCGCGGTCCTGCGGCATGACGATTACGTCGAAGGTTTCGGCGACGCCGATCTGGAACTCGTCAACTGTCACCGGCCGCACGGTCTGCCCGTCGGCCTGGACGATGGTCATCGGCAGGTCGGGGATGCGGACGTTGAAATTGGTCTGGGCCGCGGCGTTGATGATCCTCAGGCGCACGCGCTCGCCGGGTCGAAACAGCCCGGTCCAATTGTCGAACGGACCATGGCCATTGACGGTAAAGGTGTAGGTCGAGCCAGTGACATCCGAGATGTCAGCGGGATCCATGCGCATATTGGCCCAATCTCGTCGCTCGGATGCCGGCAGGTCGCGGCCGGCGAGCAGCCCCGACAACGTCAGGCGTTGCATATTGAAATAGCCGCCACCCATCTGCTTGAGTTTCTTGTAGATGGTCGCGCCACTCATCGGGCTGCGGTCGGCAAGCACTAAGACATGCTCGCGGTCGAACGCCACTGGGTCAGGGCCAGCCGGCTCGATGATGATCGGCCCGTAGAGCCCGTCCTGCTCCTGATAACCCGAGTGGCTGTGATACCAGTAGGTGCCGGACTGAACGACCGGGAACTTATAATTGAATGTCGAGCGCGCTGCGATACCGGGGAAGCTGATACCAGGGACGCCATCCATCGCGAACGGCACCAGTAGGCCGTGCCAGTGGATCGAACTGTCCACATTGAGAGTGTTGGTGACGCGCAACCGCGCCGGCCGCCCCTCTTTGAGGCGCAATAATGGCCCCGGAACCGTGCCATTGATGCCAAATGCGCGGCCCGCCTTGCCGTCAACCCGGACCGCGACCTGGCCGATAGTGAGGGCGATGTCGGGGCCGCTGAGCGTTGGCAGCGACGGTGCCAATCCCGACGAAACAGGTTGGGCCCACGCGGGCATGATGCCGGCGAACGCCGCGCCGGCGCCCCCGAGAGCTGCGGCGCGCAGGAATTCACGCCGCTCGATGTCGAGCTTGTCAAACATATTTGATCCTAATGCAGGCATGAATCGCCGGCTGTCGGCTGGCGCCGCCTTTAACGGCAGCGCCAGACTTCAGTCGTGCTTACTGCTGGTGGTTCTGTTGAGGATTGGCCTGGGGCACCTTGGCACCAGGCCGAGACATGTTGTGCATGGCATGAGAATCCATGCCCTTCATGTCGCGCTCGGCATGATCCATGCCGGCCATGTCCTTGCAGCAGTCCATCTTGTCATGCTTCTCGCAGCAGTCGGCTTTTGCCGGCTCCGTCTGGGCATGCGCGACCGCAGGAAGGGCGATCGACAAAGCAATCGCGGTCAGTATTTTCTTCATGTTTGTCTCCGTGAAATCGAAATGAATGGTGTCGATTTCACGCAAGTCGCGGAGGCGGCGTGGCGATTTCAGCCGGTAGGCCAATACGGAAGCTTGGTGCGGGGAATACCAGCACAATCCGTTCCGGCATTTTGGATGTCGCGGGCGCCGACGGCGCTACTGCGAGTGCCATGCACATAGCGATGCAGCAATTCTTGGACATCGATTTGTCGTGGGTGCCGGAATTGTCGTGATTGCCGGACGGATCCGACGCGCAGTGACCACCGGCCATCATTTGCAACTGGTGCTCTGGAACGGCCGCATAGGCCGCGCTGGCGCTCGTCACAGCAGGAGCAAATACCACCGCCAGGGCCAATAGAAAGCCAAAGAGCTTAGGAATGCACACCAAGCCGCATATGAGCATCACGGTCATAGATTGCAACACAGCCGAGCTTCTTACCCACGGACCTGCGAGCCTCCGCCACGACGGCCCCGCGCAGTCTGGGTTGCCCCGCGAATTGACTGCAGTCGTCGTCCCGGAGGGATGGCGATGCGGCCCTAAGTAGTCGCCGGTTTTGCTTCGCTAGTGCTAAGGGGCGGAATGACCTTAGCATTGGCCTCTTATTTCCGCGGGCTTTTCGCCGCGCAAACGATTCTTTGGCTTGGCGCAACGGAGACCGTTGGGCGACGAGCATTTGGCAGCGCGTCCCGATGGTAGGCGAGAACGACGGATTTGATCCTGATCGTGAGGAGATTCATCGGCGGGCCATTGGGCGGTGGGAAACTGAAGGAGGATCTCTCGACGGCTCGTTACATCACGAGCATGGGGCGACAGTCGCGGGCGAAATCGGAGACGCCGAAGACGGCAACATCAAAGTCCGTCTGATCGCTCTGGAAAACCTGGTCGTTGCACTGCTGGCTGAGGCGCCGGAGAGCCAGTCCGAGCTGGTTCGTGAAATGGCCAGATTCATATCGCCGAGGCCAGGGATGACGCCGCACCGGCTGACCACCGAGGCTGCGCGCAATATGCTGGCGCTGGTCGAGCGCGCGGCACACTATCGGGGCACTCGAAAATAAGGCCGGCCGAGACGCGCCGATTCACATGAGGCCGTATCTTTCCGCGGACCGTTCCCCGTAAATAGGACTCATTTTACTCTCGGCTAATTGGACCCCGGAGATGTTAATCCAGCCGATCGACTATTTCCTGTTGGCCTGGTTCGCGCTGGCGGCAGCTTCGACCCTCTATGTCGCGATCGATCAGTATCGCAACAATCCTGAGCCGGTGGTGATGAAGTGGGGGTTTATCCTCGTCACTCTCTACACCGGGCCGCTGGGGCTGCTGCTGTATGTGCTCGCCGACAAGGAGCCACAGCCCGGCACTCACGAAGAGTTTATCAAGCCCTTGTCGAAGCAGGGCATCGGTTCAACCATCCACTGCGTCGCTGGCGACGCCACCGGGATCATCGCGGCGGCGGTAATCACGGCAATCTTCGGCCTGCCGATGTGGGTCGACCTGATCGTCGAATATCTGGCGGGCTTCGCGGTCGGACTGTTCGTCTTCCAGGCGTTGTTCATGAAGTCGATGATGGGCGGCAGCTATCTCGACAACGTTCGCCGGAGCTTTGTGCCCGAGTTCATCAGCATGAACTTCATGATGGCGGCAATGGCGCCGACCATGGTGCTGCTGATGATGGGCCGCGACATGCGCGCGATGGACCCGGCGCAGCTGCTTTTCTGGGGCGTGATGTCGCTGGGCATCATCGCCGGATATATTCTTGCCTATCCCTCAAACGTCTGGATGGTCGCGCGTTCGCTCAAGCACGGCTTGATGACCGAACGAAAGGCGGGGACCAAGTTCGCTGCCCAGGCTCCGAATGCGGGTGCCAAAAAGCCCGCCGCCGATCCCCACGCCGGTCACGACATAGCTGCCATGAAATCGGGCGGCGAAAATGGCGGCGGCATGTCCATGAAAAGTGACGCGACCAAGCCTCAAGTCGTCGCGCTTGGCATGGTGTCGTTGGTGGCCCTCGCCGCCGGCATGGTCGCGCCGGCGAACTTTGTGAACATGCGACTGTCGACCCGCGACGTCGGTGATTCGATCATGCCGCCGGGCATGATCATGGACCGCACGACGCCCGGCGAGGCGATGCGCGACATGGCCGCCACCAATCCCAATGACGTTCGCGCCAGCTACGGCTTGAACGTACGCGGCGACCGGCCGCTGGGCTTTCGCCTGGAGAACGGCGTCAAGGTCTTCGACCTGACCGCGTCGGTCATTCGCTGGACGATCCTCCCCGGCGTCACCGTCGACGGCTACGCCTATAACGGCCAGATCCCCGGACCGCGCATTCACATCCGCGAAGGCGACCGGGTCCGCGTCGACGTTCATAACCAACTGCCCGAGATCACGACCATTCACTGGCACGGGCTGATCCTGCCCAACCAGATGGACGGCCCCGCTTATGTGACGCAGGCTCCGATCCAGCCCGGCGGAAGCTACAGTTACGCGTTCACCGCCGCTCAGCACGGCACCTATTTCTATCACCCGCACGCCAAGCCCGACCGGACCCAGTCGCTCGGCCTGTACGGTGCGCTGATCATCGATCCGGCCGATCCCGCCGCCGAAGTCGCGGCCGACCATGACTATGTGATCCAGCTTCAAGAGTGGCTGGTGCGCGAAGGGCTGACCTTCCCGTCGATGCCGATGGAAGGCGGCTTGCCCAATTATTTCACGATTAACGGCAAGGCCTACCCGGCGACAGAGACCATAAAGATGAAGGTCGGCGAGACGCTGAAAGTGCGCTTCATCGGCACCAACAACAACGGCATCCACCCGATGCACATCCACGGCGGTCCGTTTCAGGTGGTCGCGGTCGATGGCGAGACGCTCGCCCCGGCCCAACGATATATGGCCGATACGGTACTGGTCGGGCCAGGACAGCGATACGATGTCGTGTGGCTCGCGCGCCGACCCGGCAAGTGGTTGGTCCACTGCCACATCCCGCACCACACCTCGAACAACAACGTCGAGATGCAGGGCGGTGGCGGATTGATGGCGGTCATTGACGTGGAATAGCGCGATGTAGTCTGCAACCAGCTTTTGTGGCAGGCGCGGTAAGGGGACTCCATGTGCTTTTCAGCAACAGCAAGTTTCACGGCGGGAGCGATCCTCCTGGGCATCGGCACGCTGACCCTTCGGCGGGCTGAGCGCGTTGCCGAGCTACCTTACGCATCCATCCCAGCGCTGTTTGGCCTTCAACAGCTGGTCGAGGGCGGTCTGTGGCTCACGTTTGCCGACGGGGCGCCGCACCTCAACTCAATATTGACGCACGTATATTCGTTGTTCTCGCACGTGTTATGGCCAATTTTCGTGCCGATTGCGGTTCTGTTGCTTGAAGCGGTACCGTGGCGCCGGAATGTGCTCAAAGCGCTTGCCGCCGCTGGATCGATCTCGGGGGTGTATCTCCTCTACTTCTGGGCGATGGACCCGACGACCTCGAAAATTATCGGGCATCACATCTTCTACGATTCACCGCACTTCTACATTGCCCCGATCCTCGTCCTTTACGTTCTGGGAACATGCGCCAGCTCGCTTGTATCGAGCCACGCCGCGGTGCGATGGTTCGGGGTCGCCACTCTGGCCTCGTTTGTGGCCGCTTATGCCTTTTCGTTCTGGTTCATCTCGGTCTGGTGCTTCTTCGCGGCGGTCATGAGCGCAACCATCTGGCTCTATTTCCGCAAGCCTCGTGCGATACGTGCATCCGAAAGCGAAGTTTGCGCACGCGCTTAATTTTTCACTTATGTTATGATGCCGTCACCGACCGCTTCGATGGTGAGCCTGGCCGGCAATGGGAGGCATTTCATGGCCACCACGACAAATGAAGCGAACGGTTCAAGCACGAAGGCGAACGTCCTTCGCTTTGCCCTGACAGGCGCCCTGGCGGCAGCCATTTTTTATGTGATCTGCTGGCTGGGCGCATTCCTGCCTCTTGGTCCCGCGAGCCACATGTATATCGCGCTGTTCACGAGCGCTGACATCACCTCCAGCCTCGCTTTGGTTCAAGGATTTTGCTGGTCGCTCGCGTTCGGATTGATCGCCGGATCGCTCATCGCTTTCATCTATAACCTGCTGGCGCCCCTCGACCGCCGTTGAAGTCAGGCTGATGCAATGGTGCTTTCACTTTATCTTATTTCGCCGTCAGTATAGGCTCACCGCATCGTGACGCGGCTGTTCCATATCTGCATATTGCTGGCGGCCCTGCTGGGGTTGACCGGCCAATCGACGGCGACAGCGATGATGCCGGCGCCTACAAGCATCGGTTCTGCGCAAGTGTCGATGGCCATGGATTGCATGGATATGGCGAACAACCCGACACCTCAGAAATCGCCGTGCAAGAAAATGACGCTGCAATGCATGGTGGCGATGGGATGTGCGTCGACGGCTCTAATCGAGCCTACCACCCTTGGTGTGGTCGCACGAGCGGTTGGCGGCATGAAAACTGCGCCCCCGCTGTTGGCACGCCTTTGGGGCCGCTCCTACGGCCCGGAACCGGACCCGCCCAGTCTCCTGATCTGACGCCCAGACTCCGTCTGCTCGCGACCGCGTCCGGTCGTGA
>JBDSNQ010000213.1:0-2058 GCA_039915275.1 Sphingomicrobium sp. | reverse complement strand
CGCGCCGAGCACGATCAGCGTGGTTTCGGACGGGCTCGCCATCAGCAGCCCGGTTTCGGCCGCGACCGCCGGGCGTGACCCGGAGAAACGCAGCAGCGCGGCCGTCACCAGCGTCTTGATCACCAGCACCGCGACCAGCGCCAGCAACAATTGCGGCCATTGGCGGAGCAGCAAAGGCAGATCGAGCCGCAGCCCGATGGTGATCAGGAACACCCCCAGCGCCAGCCCGCGGAACGGCGCGGTGTTGAGCTCGACCTCATGGCCATATTCGGTTTCGGCGATCAGCACCCCGGCGATCAGCCCGCCGAGCAGCGGCGACAGGCCGACCCACGCCGTTGCCATGCTCGACAGGATGACGACCAACAGGCTGATCGACAGGAACAGCTCGGGGCTCTTGGTCCGTGCCGCCTGGGCGAACAGCGGCGGCAGCAACAACCGCCCGGCGACCAGCATAACCGCAATCATCGCAGCGCCTTGCCAGGCGACGATGCCGAGCCCCGCCAGCGCCGCTCCACCGAGCATGCCGAACAGGAACAGCAGGGGTACAAGCGCGATATCTTCGAACAGCAACATGGCGAAGGCAGCACGCCCGACCGGGCTCGACGTGCCCGCGATCGGCACCACCAAAGCGGTCGACGACATCGCCAGCGCGATCCCCAGCACCACTGCCGCTGAAATTGAATTGCCCAGCGCCATGAGCAAGGCGCCGATCAGCACCGCCGAGCCGAACAATTCGGCCGCGCCGACCCCGAAGACCGCCTTGCGCATCGCGGCGAGGCGCTTGAAGCTCAATTCGAGCCCGATCGAGAACAGCAATAACACGATGCCGAACTCGGCGACCGGCGCGATCCCCGCCGGGTCGTTGATGCTGACCGCTTGTAGCCACGGATGTTCGGCCGCCATCCCGCCGAGCATGTGCGGCCCGGCCAATATGCCGACCAGAATGAAGCCGATTACGGGATTGATACGAAACCGGGCGAAGGCCGGGATGACGATCCCCGCAGCGCCGAGAATGGTCAGCGCGTCGGACATCGCGGGGGTGATCGTCATCGGCTCCGCCATGCGCCCGTTTAAGCATTGGGCGCGCGGCTTGTCACGGTGAGGCGGCCCAGATTAAAGTGACGTCATGGCGCCAATTGCGGACCGGAACGACGCAGACCTGATCATCGTCGGCGGTGGCCCCGCCGGGGTAATGGCCGGGCTGCTTTTCGCCCGCGCCGGCTGCCGCGTTCGGAACCTTGAAAAGCACGCCGACTTCTTCCGCGATTTCCGCGGCGACACCGTCCACCCGTCAACCATGGAGATCCTTGACCAGCTGGGGATGCTGCAGCGGTTCCTCAAACGGCCCCACAACCGCGTGAACAGCGCTCAGTTGCGGCTGGCGGGACGGGAATGGACGATCGGCGATTTATCGCATCTCGACACGGCCGCGCCGTTCATCGCCATGATGCCGCAGTGGGAGTTCCTCGATTTCCTGCGCGACGAGGCCAAGGCGTTTCCCGGCTTCCAGCTGGAAATGAACTCTCCCGTCGAGAGCTTCATCGAAGAGCGGGGCAGGGTCACCGGTGTCCGCCTCGCCGATGGCCGGGAGCTGCACGCGCCGCTCGTCATTGCCGCCGACGGCCGGGCGTCGATCGTCCGCAGTACCAATATGTTGCCAGTCGAAGATCTCGGCGCGCCGATGGATGTCTTCTGGTTCCGTGTTGGCAAGTCCGAGGATGAGAGGGGCGGCCTGCGCGGGAATATCGAGCGCGGGCGGCTGCTGGTGATGATCGACCGCGGCGATTACTGGCAGTGCGCGTTCCTCATCCCCAAGGGCCGGGCCGAGCAATATCAGGCGCGGGGGATCGCCGCGATCCGCGAGGAAGTCGCCGCGGCGGCGCCGGAAATCGACCTTGCCGAACTCGACGACATTTCGGATCTACATCTGCTGACGGTCAAGGTCGACCGGCTGACAATTTGGCACCGGCCCGGGCTGCTGGCGATCGGCGATGCCGCCCACGCCATGTCGCCGATCGGCGGTATCGGCATCAATCTCGCCATCCAGGATGCGGTCGC
>JBDSNQ010000096.1:0-3858 GCA_039915275.1 Sphingomicrobium sp. | reverse complement strand
AGCGGCGTATCCCTGATCGACAATGAGCCGGCCGAGCTGATCGACCCGCACTGGCTGTTCGCCAACCATGTCGGCGCGGCTGCACGGCCGAGCAACGAGCAGCCGGTGTGCCGCCTGCCCGATGACGACCCGTGGATGCAGAACATGTTGCGCCCGATCGTCGAGGCTGCAGGCTATCGGGTGGTCGGCTCAGCCGATGACGGTGAGGCCGATTTGGTGATCGTTTCGACGGGCGCGAAAGTCGCCAAGGGCGCTGCCGGTCGTACCATCCGGCTCCGGGCTGAACCCGATCCCGCCGGCGCCAAGGATGCCAGCATCTACCGCTACGATCGCGCGGCCTTGCTGGTGGCATTGAAATCCGCTGGGGGAGGGCGCAGCCGATGAACCAGCTTCTGCTCGTCGTCACCATTGCGGGAGAGCGCGTCGCGCTTCCCGCGGACGCGATCGAATCGGTGGTCGAACTCGACACGCTGATCCCGGTGCCGCGCGCCGCTCCGCATGTCGCGGGTCTGTCCGCATTGCGCAGCCGCGTGCTGACGGTGATCGATTGCATGCGCTCGCTGGAGCTGGGCGTAACCGATTGCTCGGACGGCATCCGCGAGGCCGCAGTGGTCGAGCTCGATGGCCATCATTACGCACTGATCGTCGATGTCGTCGAAGATGTCGTCGAGGCGCTGTCCGATCCCGCGCCGGTCCGCGCCGCGATGGGTCCGGGGTGGGAACGGGTATCGATCGGCGTGGTCGAGAGCGAAGCCGGGCCGTTGCTGGTGGTCGACGTTGCAGCGCTGATTTGCGGCGTCGAAGCCAAGGCCGCTTAAACACGCCAGCTTAAGCTCTTCGTTACCCTTCTTGGTTACAGGTTTCGCCAACAACGCGGGAAAGCGGAAAATATGAAGCGCTGTCTGATCGTCGATGACTCCAAAGTGATCCGCAAGGTCGCCCGTCACATCCTCGAAACCTTGGAATTTGAGGTCGAAGAGGCCGGCGATGGCCGCGAGGCGCTGTCCCGCTGCGAAGCCAAGATGCCCGACGTGGTCCTGCTCGACTGGAACATGCCGGTGATGAGCGGGATGGAGTTCCTGCGGCTGCTGCGCCAGCGCGGCCATGAGGACCAGCCCAAGGTCGTGTTCTGCACGACTGAAAACGACATGGCGCACATTCGTGCCGCGCTCGAGGCAGGTGCGGACGAATATGTCATGAAACCCTTCGACCGCGAGACGCTCCACATCAAGCTTCAGCTCGTCGGCGTCGCCTGAGCTCGGCGGCGTGGAGCGGTCGCTCGCCAGATCGCGGGACCGCCAGGTAGCACCGCGCACTATTCGTCGCCGGATCCGGATGATGATCGTCGATGATTCGATGATCGCACGGGCCGTGCTGTCGCGGATGATCGAGGCCGACGAAGATTTCGAAATTGTCGCCGTCGCCGGGACCGCCGAAGACGCTATCGAGGCGCTGCACGCGGTCAATGTCGATGTTATCCTGCTCGACCTCGAAATGCCCGGGGCCGGCGGCCTCAATTCGATCCCGCGCATCATCGCCGCGGCCGGCGGCGCCCGGATCATGATCGTTTCGTCGCTGGCCGACGAAGGCGCCGAGCAAACCGTGGCGGCGCTGGCGCTGGGTGCGGCGGACACGCTGCCCAAGCCGGGGACCGGCCGGTTCAACGGTCGTTTCTCCGAAATTCTGCTGCGCAAGCTCAAGGCGCTGGGCCACGCCGAGCTGCCGGCCACTGCGGCACAGTCGCCGCGCAAGGTCGAACCCGGCGGCGCGCTGCGTTCGCTACCCAACAAGCCGATCGAGATTGTCGCGATCGGCGCTTCGACCGGCGGAATCCACGCGCTCGGCATGCTGTTCCAGCATTTGCCGAAGCAGATCGGCGTCCCGATTGTCATTACCCAGCATTTGCCGGCGCCGTTCATGAGCGTGTTCGCGCGCCAATTGGGCATGGTCGCCCAGCGCGAGACCCTGGTGGCGGAAAACGGCATGGAATTATTGCCCGACCGGATCATCGTCGCGCCCGGCGACGCCCATCTTACGGTGGACATGCTGTGCGGCTTGCGGGTCGTGCGCCTGACCCATGGCCCGTCGTCCAGCGGCTGCCTGCCGTCATTGGATCCGATGCTGGCCACGGTTGGCGCGCTGTACGGCTCGGCCGGACTAGGCGTCGTCCTCACCGGCATGGGGCGTGACGGAGTCGAGGGCGCCAGCCGGCTGGTCGCCTGCGGCGGTTCCGTTCTCGCTCAGGACGCGGCCAGTTGCGCGGTGTGGGGCATGCCGCGCGCGGTGCTCGAAGCCGGACTTACCTGCGCGGTGATGCCGCCGGAGAAACTGGCTCGCCGGATCGGCTCGCTGGTTCAGGAAATGCCGTGCAAGTAAGCGACAGCGCCAGCCGCATTCTCGCCAATTTGCTCGAAGCGCGCACTGGCCAGCAGCTGACGATGAGTCGGCGGTGGCGGATCGAGACGGCGCTCGCCGCTTTGCTGCGCGAGCGCAATATCGCGACCTTGGATGAGTTGATCACGATCCTCGTCATGGGCCGCGAACCGAGCCTCGCCAATCAGGTCGTCGAGGCGCTGCTCAACAATGAGACCTATTTCTTCCGCGACCGCTCGCCGTTCGACCTGTTGGCGTCGCATGCGCTGCCAACGCTAGCCCGGCGTCACGCGAAAAGTCGCCGGATTCGTATCTGGTCGGCCGGCTGCTCGACCGGCCAGGAAGCCTATAGCCTGGCGATGCTGTTCGCCGAAAATGCGCTGGCCTGGCATGGCTGGACAATCGACATCCTCGCCACTGACGTTTCAACCTCGGCGATCAACCGCGCCCGCAACGGCACTTATACCCAGTTCGAAGTCCAGCGCGGGCTTGGCGTCAAGCAGATGATCCGCTGGTTCGAAGAACATGACGGTGGCTGGCGCGCGGTCGAAACACTGCGCAAGCCGGTCCGCTTCCAAGTCCACAATTTGCTCGAAAAGCCGCCGCATCCCGGCGATTTCGACATCGTGCTGTGCCGCAACGTTCTGCTTTATCTGAGCCCCGAAAAGCGCACCCTGGCGTTCGAAAGGCTGTCGTCCGCGATGGCGCCGGAAGGGTGGCTGTTGCTTGGCGCGGGTGAAACCGTGATCGGGCAAACCCGCAGGCTCGCCGCGGACATCAAGGCTCGCGGACTCTACCGACTGGTCGACATTCCAGCCGCGGGGGCCAAAAATACCGCCAAGCGCGCCACTCGGGGGGCTTGACCGACAGCGCCGGCTCGTGCGCCATATCGCGCATGGAGATGATCGAGCGGCCATCGCCCAATTTCGACGACCGGGCATCGCCCGTATCGATGATCGTGCTCCATTACACCGGCATGCCCGATGCCGAAGGTGCGCTAGATCGGTTGACATCGCCCGAATCCAAGGTTTCGGCGCATTATCTGGTCGACGAGAACGGCTCGATCTATCGCTTGGTCGATGAAGCGGACCGCGCCTGGCATGCGGGCAAGTCGCGCTGGCGCGGCGTGGCCGACGTCAATTCCGCCAGCGTTGGCATTGAGATCGTCAATCCCGGTCACGAATTTGGCTACCGGCCGTTCCCCGACGAGCAGATCGCGGCGCTGATCCCGCTCGTTTCCGCGATCAAGGAGCGTCACGCCATCGGCCGCGGCAACATCGTCGGCCACTCGGATGTTGCGCCGGCGCGCAAGGAGGATCCCGGCGACCTGTTTCCTTGGGAAGCGCTGGCCCGCCGCCGCTTGGCGCTACCCAGCCCGACTCGCGGCTTGGTCGATCCCTTGTGGTGCGACGCCGCCTTCCTGCTGGCGCTGGAGCGCTTCGGCTATGACGTGTCCGACCAGACCAAGGCCGTACTCGCCTTTCA
>JBDSNQ010000212.1:0-14045 GCA_039915275.1 Sphingomicrobium sp. | reverse complement strand
CGTCCTCGCACTCGGCGGCCGCCCTTGCAACGACGGCGTCAGGCGCTATAGGGACGTCGGTTCGCGACGATCCGGCCGCCGCCACGGGACTTCCCCGTCGAGTTAGGCGCAGATCGTCGCAATTTTTATTCAATTTCCAAAGTAGGTGCCGCAATGGCTGTCCCCAAAAGAAAAACATCGCCCTCCAAGCGCAACATGCGTCGCAGCCACCATGCGCTCAAGCCAGCGGGCTTTCAGGAATGCCCGAACTGCGGCGAATTGAAGCTGCCGCACAATTTGTGCGCGGCCTGCGGTCATTATAACGGCCGCGAGATCGTTTCGAGCGAGGCCTGAACGGGGCGCGGATCCGGGGCGCTCGCTGATGGACGCAGGCCCACGCATCGCGATTGACGCCATGGGCGGCGACGAAGGCCCCGTGGCAATGCTGTCCGGCGCGTCCCGCGCGCGGCGCAAGGATTCCTCGCTCCAATTCCTGTTCTACGGCGACGAGCAATTGATCCGGCCGGAGCTCGATCGTCACCGCAACCTCGGGTCCGGGGTGACCATCACCCACACCGCCGAATCGATCGCGCCCTCCGAAAAGCCGAGCCAGGCGATTCGCCGCGCCAAGACGACCTCGATGGGCATGGCGATCAACGCGGTAAAGGATGGCCTCGCCGACGCCGCGCTGTCGGGCGGCAATACCGGCGCGATGATGGCCATGGCCAAGCTGGCGCTGCGCACCATGCCCGGGATCGACCGCCCGGCGCTGGCCGCGCTGCTGCCGACGCTAGGCGAGCAGGACTGCGTCATGCTCGACCTCGGTGCCAACACCGAATGCGACGCCCAGAATTTGGTCCAGTTCGCGGTCATGGGCTCGGCTTATGCCCGAACCGTGCTTGGCATCGACCGCCCGCGGGTCAAATTGCTCAACATCGGCACCGAGGAACTCAAAGGCACCGACGAATTGAAGGAAGCGGCCGCCCTGCTGCGCGACGCCGACTATCTGCCAATGCGGTTCAGCGGCTTTACCGAAGGCGACCAGCTGTCGCGGGGCAATTTCGACGTGGTCGTGACCGACGGCTTCTCGGGTAACATCGCGCTGAAGACCGCCGAAGGCACGGCCCGGTTCGTCACCGACTTGCTGCGCCGCGCCTTCAAAAGCTCGCTCAGGTCGAAGGCGGGGTTCGCATTGTCCAAACCGGCGCTCAACATCCTCAAGGTCCAGCTCGATCCCAACAACCACAATGGCGCCGTCTTCCTTGGCTTGAACGGGCTGGTGGTGAAAAGCCACGGCGGCGCCAATCCCAAGGGCGTCGCCAACGCCATCGGGGTCGCCGCGCGCATGGTCCTCACCGACATCACCCGCAAAATCGGCGAGGATCTCGACAATTTCCGCGCCCACGCCTTCAACCATGAGGTGGGGTGATGGTGAAGCGGTCGGTCGTCCTTGGCACTGGATCGGCGCTGCCCAAGCGCCGGCTCGATAATGAAGAGCTGGCCAGGACGGTCGACACGTCGGACCAGTGGATCGTCGAACGCACGGGGATCCGCACGCGCTATATTGCCGGGGAGGGCGAAACCACGGCCACTTTGGCCGCCGACGCCTCGCGCCGGGCGATCGAGAGCGCCGGGATCGACGCGACCGAGATCGACTTGATCGTGCTCGCCACCGCGACCCCCGACCAGACCTTTCCGTCGTCGGCGACCAAGGTCCAGGCGCTGCTCGGCATCCCCGACTGCATCGCATTCGACGTCCACGCGGTGTGCACCGGTTTTCTTTATGCGCTGAGCGTCGCCGATTCGATGCTCAAAGCGGGCAGCGGCACCAAGGCGCTGGTGATCGGGTCCGAGACGTTCAGCCGGATCCTCGACTGGGAAGACCGCGCGACCTGCGTGTTGTTCGGCGATGGCGCAGGAGCGCTGGTGCTGGGGCTCGAAGAGGGGACGCGCGGGATCCTCGCGACCAAATTGCACGCCGATGGGCGCCATAATGACATGTTGTTCGTCGACGGTGGCCCGTCGACTACCGGCACCGTCGGCAAATTGAGGATGAAGGGCCGCGAAGTCTTTCGCCACGCGGTCGTCAACCTTGCCGAGGTGTTGAACGAAGTGCTGGCCGAGATCGGGCTGACCGCGGCCGACGTCGACTGGATTGTGCCGCACCAGGCCAACGCCAGAATTCTCGATGCCACCGCCAGGAAACTCGGCGTTTCGACCGACAAAATCGTGGTCACCGTCGACCGCCACGCCAACACGTCGGCGGCCTCGGTGCCGCTGGCGCTCGACACGGCGGTGCGCGATGGCCGAATCAAGCGCGGCGATTTGTTGGTGCTGGAAGCGATGGGAGGTGGCTTTACATGGGGGGCTGCCGCGCTCAGGTATTGAAAAGTCTCGGCAATTAGACGAAATGTCGATTTGCCGACACGGCCGGTTTCAGTTAAGTTACAGTTAATTTCCGCGGCGGAGGGGCACGTCGTCGAGGGCGGGAGAATAAAATGGCAGATCTTGGTATCGCCCGATTGGGCAATGAATCGGGCACGGGCGGGACATTGACCCGCGCCGACTTGTCCGACGTCGCGCATCGCGAGCTTGGCCTGTCGCGGGCGGAATCGGCCAGCGTCGTCGAGCGTGTGCTGCACCACATGTGCGCCGCCTTGGCCCACGGCAAGAACGTCAAGATCTCGGGCTTCGGCAGTTTCATCCTGCGCGACAAAGGTCAACGCGTCGGCCGCAACCCCAAGACCGGGGTAGAGGTGCCGATCGCGCCCAGGCGGGTGATGACCTTCCGCGCCAGCCAGATCATGCGCGACCGGATCGCGAAATAGATCGGGCGATGGCGACGTCCGACAAGGGACCCGGCGCTTTCAAGACGATCGGTGAACTGTCGCAGGAACTGGGCGTCGCCCAGCATATCCTGCGCTATTGGGAAACCAAATTCCCGCAGTTGAAGCCGCTGCAACGCGCCGGCAATCGCCGTTACTATCGCCCGGCCGACGTCGACCTCGTACGCAAGATCCAACGGCTGCTCAGCCAGGACGGTTACACCGTGCGCGGCGTTCAGCAGCTGTTGCGTGATAAATCGGGTGCGTCGTCACCAGCAATGCCGGCGATGGCGGCGGCTCAGCCGGAACCGGACGTTCAGGCCGGGGCGGGTGTGGACCTCAATCGCCTGGTTGCCGTGCGCGATCGGCTGGCCGAGGCGCTCGACAGCTAAGGGTCAATCTTGCGGGCGGAGCAAGCTGACGATCCGGCCGCTGTTTTGCACCGAGTCCTGCCAATGCTCAACTGATAGCCGAAGTTCGGCCAGCGTCGCGGTTGGAAATCCGGCTGCGACTCGGCCGCGCAGGCCGTCGCTGCCCTTGTCGGCGAGGTGCAGCACCAAATATTGAAGCCCCGGATTATGGCCAACGATGAGCAGGCGCTCGACCGTGGCGTCGATTTCGCAAATGACCTCGAGCAGCGATTCCGGCGAGGCGTTGTAAATGCGGCGGTCGTACATGGGCTCGCAACTTGCCCCGCCCCCTTCAATCAGCCCGGATACAGTCTCGACGACACGCGCCGCCGGGCTCGCGACGATGGCATCGACGGCCAGGTTTAGCTCGTGCATCATACGTCCCAGCGACAAAGACTGATTGCGCCCACGCGGCTTGAGGGGTCGATCGAAATCCCGGTTGGACGGCGAATCCTGGCTGGCCTTGGCATGGCGCAGGACCAGCAATGTTTTCATTCGACCAGTGCCGGCCGCGCTGTTTCGGGCCGCGCAGTTCGACTTGCCGCCACCCGCTCGATTGCGATCTCCAGCGGCACCCGCCGAACCGGCGCCGCCGGCGGAAAAGCGGACAGCAGCCGCGACGGCATCGCCGCCGACAAGATGACGAAAACCCCGTGGTCCTGGTCGCGGCGGATCAGCCGACCGAACGCTTGCGCCAGCCGCGCCCGCACCACGCGATCATCATAAGCGCTGCCGCCGCCGGCCATCCGCCGCGCCGCATGGAGCACCGTTGGCCGCGGCCACGGCACACGTTCCATCACCACCAGCCGGAGCGAATTGCCGGGCACATCGACCCCGTCGCGCAAAGTATCGGTGCCGAGCAATGACGTGCTCGGGTCGTCGCGAAAAATGTCGACCAACGTGCCGGCGTCGATTGGATCGACGTGCTGGGCGAGCAAAGGCAGCCCGGCGCGGGCGAGGCGATCGGCGATGCGCGCATGTACCGCTTTCAAGCGTTGGATCGCGGTGAACAGGCCAAGCGCGCCGCCGCCCGCGGCCTCGATCAGCCGCGCATAAGCACCGGCCAGCGCCGCTGGGTCGCCTTGCTTGATGTCTGTGACAATGAGAACCTCGGAGCAGGTCGCGTAGTCGAACGGGCTTGTCGCCTCGAATTGCATGGCGGCGTGGGGAAGATGGAGCGCGCCGGTACGCGCTTCGGCGGCATCCCAACCATCGCCGCCGCGCAGCGTCGCCGAGGTCACCAGCACGCCGTCGGCCTGCGCCATCACGACATTGGCGAGAGGCCGGGTCGGGTCGAGCCAACGACGGTGGATGGCGACGTCATATTCGCGGCCCTCGGCGCGCTCGATCGCCAGCCAGTCGACGAAATTGGGGTCGGCCGAGCCGCCGATACGGCCGAGCAGCGCGATCCATGCGGCGAGCGTTTCGCGCCGCCAGGTGAGTCCGCGAATCGCGCCATCGACCCGCGCCCGCGCCTGACTGTCGAGCCAATCGGGCGCATCGTCGAGCACCGCCTCCAATCGGCGGGCCAGCGCCGCCAGCGGCTTTTGCAGGGCTTCGAGGGTTTCGAGCGCCGACGCTGACGCGGCGACCAGCGCCCCGTCGGGTTCGGCCAGTTCGGTTTCGAGGCCGTAGCCCGCCTCCTGCGCCTTGGCCCGCGCATAGACCGTGCCGCGCACTTCGGCGAGCAGCGCCTCGACCGCCCCGAACGGATCGCCCTCGGCGACCCGCGCCAGCCACCCATCCGACGGCAGCGCGCGCGCCGCTTCGATCGCCGCTTCCAGCGCCTGACCACCCTCTTCGTCGTAGGACGCGACATCCATCAACCGCGCCGCAAGCCCGCGCCGGCGACCTCGCGAGCGGCCTTCGGGGCCGACGATCCAGCGCCGCATCTCGATCGCTTCCTGCCCGCCGAACGCCACCGCGAAGGTCGAATCGGCGGCCTCGAACAGATGATGCCCCTCGTCGAACAGGATCCGCGCCGGCGCCGATTCGCGCGACCGGGCGGCGTTGATCATCACCAAGGCGTGGTTGGCGATGACGATGTCGGCTTCGCGCCCGGCGCGTTCGGCGCGTTCGATGAAGCAGCGGCGGTAATGCGGGCAGCCGGCGTAGACACATTCGCCGCGGCGGTCGGTCAAGGCCGCGGCCCCGGCCCGCCCAAACAGGCTCGGCAGCCAGCCGGGCAAGTCGCCGCCAACCATATCGCCATCGCGGGTATAGGCCGCCCAGCGCCCGACCAAATGAGCGAGGATCGCGGTGCGCCCGGCGAACGCGCCCTGCATCGCATCCTCGAGGTTGAGCAGGCACAAATAATTTTCGCGGCCCTTGCGGATGACGATCTTCTTCGTCCGCTCGGTGGGGTCGGCGAACAATTTGTACCCCTCGGCATCGAGCTGGCGCTGCAGCGCTTTGGTAAAGGTCGACACCCACACCGTCCCGCCCGACGCCGCCGACCACAAGGATGCCGGCGCGAGGTAGGCGAGGGTCTTGCCGATGCCGGTGCCTGCTTCAGCCAGCAGCAGATTGGGCGACCCCTCGGCGGGCTTGGGCGCGAACACCGCGGTCACCGCGGCGGCCATCGCCCGCTGGCCCTCGCGCGGTTCGGAGCCGTCGCCGGTCAGTTCGTCGAGCTTGGCTTGTGCGGCAGCCGGGTCGACCACGACCGTGCGCGGCGGCGGGCGATCGGCGGCTTCGTCCCAATTGGCGAGGCGCGAGAACAGCATGCGCTCGCCGCCCTCGGGCATTGCGAGCCGCGCCGAAATCAGCGGCGCCCAGCTCCAGCCGATCCGGGCCAGCGTCGCGTTGGCGGTCCACGCGCCCTCGCGCTCGCGCCAGTGTTGGTCGCCGAGAGTCGCCAGCAGCTTGGCCGCCATCGCCGGCAGCGACTCGGCAGCTTCGGCCTCGCTCGTCGGCGGACCGAGCCCGAGCGTTCGGCTCAGCCCGGCGACCGTCGGCACCGCGAACCGCGCCGGGTAGATGAAGGCGAACAGTTCGAGCAGATCGAGCCCCGACAGATCGGGATAACCGAGCCGCTGCCCGATCAGCGGCGCGTTCAAGATAATGTGCGGAGTCTCCGCGGCGCGGGCGATGGCTTCCCCGCGTTGCGCCTCACGGACGTTGCCGTCCACGTCGCACAGCCAGATGCCGGCGTGGGTTGCGTGGAGGGCAGGAAGAGGCAAAGGAGCGGCCATTCACCCGTATTTGGCGGGCCAAGAACAAAAGAGCAACGAGATTGGACGCAGAAACCCTCCGTTCCGCCGCGATGCAATCGAAGGCGTGGCCCTACGAGGAAGCGCGCAAATTGCTCAAGCGCTGGCCGGAGGGGAAGCCGGGCGGTGAAGCGGTGGTGTTCGAGACTGGCTACGGGCCGTCGGGGTTGCCGCATATCGGCACCTTCAACGAAGTGCTGCGCACGACCTTCGTCCGCCACGCTTATGCCGAGCTGACCGGCCAGCCGACCCGCCTGATCGCGTTCAGCGACGATATGGACGGGCTGCGCAAGGTGCCCGACAATGTGCCCAATGCGGAGATGCTGACCGAGCATCTCGGGCGCCCGCTGACGCGGATCCCCGACCCGTTCGGCGAGCAGGACAGCTTCGCCCATTACAACAATGCGATGCTGCGGCATTTCCTCGACCGCTTCGGCTTCGATTATGAATTTCTGTCGGCGACCGACTGCTATGCGAGCGGCCGCTTCGACGACGTCATCCGCAGCGTCCTCGCGCATTGGGACGCGGTGATGGGCGTGATGCTGCCGACCCTGCGCGAGGAGCGGCGCAAGACTTATTCGCCGGTCCTGCCGATTTCACCGGCCAGCGGGCGCGTGCTGCAGGTGCAAGTCGAAGTGGTCGATGCCGCGGCCGGGACCATCGCCTTTGTCGACGAGGACGGGAAGCGCGTTACTCAGTCGGCGCTCGGCGGCCTCGCCAAGCTGCAGTGGAAAGTCGACTGGGCGGCGCGCTGGGTCGCATTGGGAGTCGACTATGAAATGGCCGGCAAGGATCTGATCGAATCCGTCGTCCAGTCAGGCAAGATCGCGCGGGTGCTCGACGGCCGCCCGCCCGAAGGCTTCAATTACGAAATGTTCCTCGACGAGAATAATGAAAAAATCTCCAAGTCGAAGGGCAACGGCCTCAGCCTCGAGCAATGGCTGCGCTATGGCAGCGAGGAGAGCCTGGCGTTCTACATCTATCGCGAGCCGCGCAAGGCGAAGAGCCTGCACCTCGGCGTGATCCCGCGCGCGGTCGACGAATATTGGCAGTTCCGCGGCAATTACGCCGCGCAGCCGATCGAGCAGAAGCTCGGCAATCCGGTGCATCACATCCACGGCGGCAAGGTGCCCGAGGGGACGCTGCCGCTGACCTATGGGCTGCTGTTGAACCTGGTCAGCCTGCCGGGCTGCGGCGACAAGGACACCGCATGGAAGTTCGTCCAGCGCTATGCGCCCGACACGTCGGCGGAAACGCACGCCGAGCTCGACACGCTGATCGAACTGGCGGTCAATTACGCCCGCGATTTCGTCACGCCGGAACTGAAGCGCCGGGCGCCGAGCGAGGTCGAAGCCGCGGCCCTGCGCGACCTCGATGCGGAGCTGGCCAAGCTTCCCGCCGACGCTGAGCCCGAGGCGATCCAGCACCTCGTCTTCGAAGTCGGCAAGCGCCACCCGTTCGACAATTTGCGGGCATGGTTCCAAGCGCTCTACGAAACGCTGCTCGGCTCAAGCCAAGGCCCCCGCATGGGCAGCTTCATCGCCCTCTACGGCGTCGCCAACACCCGCCGCCTGATCGCCGAGGCGCTTGCCGAGTGAGCTGCATGACGGATGAGATTCCCGGTGGCGTCGTTCATCATCTTCCCGAAGACCTGGAAGGGGCGCTCAAACTTGACCCAGAAGCACTGCTTACCTGGAAGGATATCACTCCGCTGGCCCGCAACGAATGGATCTGCTGGATTCAATCCGCCAAAAAGCTGGAAACCCGGCGCAAGCGCGTCGATTGGGGTTGTTCGAGCCTGAGGGACGGGAAGCGCCGCCCTTGTTGTTGGCAGGGATGCTCTCATCGCTGAAGCGCGCAACAGCACGAAATGATTTACGGGGAGAACAACATGAAGGCAGTTTTACTGGCCATTGGCGTTGTTGCGATGTTGATGGGCCTGCTGTGGGTTGGCCAAGGCGCCGGCCTCATCCACTGGCCCGCGTCGAGCTTCATGATCGACCAGCGTCCGTGGGTCATGCGCGGCGGGATTCTCGCCGCCGTCGGCTTGGTCCTCGTGCTCGTCGCGACTTCTCGGAAGCGCTGACCTCCTACCCGCTCAGCTCCCCTTTCGCACCGCGATCCAGGCGTCGATCTTCTGTTCGAGGATGGCGAGCGGCAGCGCGCCGGTCATCAGCACCTGGGCGTGGAAATCGCGGATGTCGAACTTGGCGCCGAGCTCGTCTTGCGCCTTCTTGCGCAACCGCTGGATGGTCAGCGCGCCGACCTTATAGGCCAGCGCCTGGCTCGGGATGGCGATGTAGCGCTCGACCTCGGCGGTGGCGTCGGTCTTGCCCATGCCGGAGTGGCCGAGCATGTAAGCGATCGACTGTTCACGGGTCCAGCCTTTGGAATGGATGCCGGTGTCGACCACCAGCCGCATCGCCCGCAGCATCTCGTCATTCAATGTACCGAAGCGCTGATACGGGTCCTTGTAGAAGCCCATGTCGTAGCCGAGCGTCTCGGCGTAAAGCGCCCAGCCCTCCTGATATGCGGTGTTGCCGCCGAAGCGCATGAAGCTCGGCAGCGCTTCATTCTCCTGCGCCAGGCTGATTTGGAAATGGTGCCCGGGCTCGCCTTCGTGGAGGAACAAGGTGGTCATCCCCCAGGTGCTGCGCGACGGCAAATCGTAAGCGTTGAAATAGAAGGTGCCGGGGCGCGAGCCGTCGGGCGTGCCGCCATCATAGCTGCCGCCGGCCTCGAACTTCTCGCGGAAGGCCGGATAGGGCTGGATCACCAGCTTGGTCTTGGGCACGGTCGAGAAATATTGCGGAACCTTGGCCTCGACCGCTTTGCCGATCGCGTAAAAGCCCTCGGTCAGCGCTTCGCGGCTCTTGGGCTGGAATTTGGGGCTGGTGCGCAAATAGTCGAAGAATTGCGGCAGCGTGCCCTTGAACCCGACCTCTTGGCGGACGCCTTCCATGCCGTTGGTGATGCGCGCGACCTCGCTCAAACCGAGCTGGTGAATTTCCTCCGGCGCCAGCGGCAGCGTGGTCGTCGACTGGACCAGATAGCGGTACAATTTGTCGCCGCCCGGCATGTACATCAGGCCAGCGCCGGCGCGGGCGTGCGACAGATAGTCGTCCCGGAGGAAATCGCGCAGCCGGGTCAGCACGGGATAAAGCTGGTCGGTGATCGCCGCGCGATATTGCTGCGTCAGCCGCGCCCGGTCGGCGGCGCCGATTTCCGCCGGAAAATCCTTGACCGGGCCGAAGTAGGGCGATTGCTCGGGCGTCTGCTTCAATTGCGTATCGAGTTGCTCAATCATGTTCCTGACCGTCATCTTGGTCTCGACCACGCCGCTCGCTTCGCCTTGGCGGAAGCGGCCGATGGCGCGGTCGATATAAGTGACGAAGTCGCGGTGGCGCTTCAGATTATTCTCATAGTCGGCGAGCGTCTTGAACGGCGCGCTGCCCTTGCCGCTGGCGAAGGTCGGATAGAAGGTGTGATAGCCGAAGAAATGGTTCATCGGCCGCACCGCGGTCAGCGCCAGCATGTCGGGCTGGAGCCCGCGCAGCGTGTCCTTGGTGGTGAAATCGAACACGTCGAAAGCGACCTGGTCGGTGGCGTTGAGCTCGGCCCGCGGAATCGCGTGCAGCGCGGCGAGGTCGGCCTCACCGGCGGCGCGTTCGGCGGCGTAATATTCGTCGGTGATATTGTCGCCCAGCCGGTCGGCGTAGCGCAAGTCGCCGCGCGACAAAGCGTTCAATGGATTGCGCTCGAGGTTCGCCTCGTCGCTCGCCTTGAACAGGTCGAATAGACGTTCGTGCGCGCTCTTTTCGGCAACCACCGCCGTGGGTGGTGCAGGCTCCGCCGGGATTGGCGGCGGCGGCGGCGTGGGCGGCGCAACGGTGGCGCAAGCGCCGAGCGCCATCAAGGACACGGAAACCGTCAATCGGCGGATCAGGCTTGGCATAAAGGAGCGCGCTTTCGAACAGGGGTAAGCGGATGTCCCGACGCGCAAAGGGGCGCCGCGGACAAACCGCAACGTCCCTTCGACCAACTCGATGAACCTGTCTACCAGAAGAAGTTGTAGATCACGTCGACCACCTGGCCGTCCCATGTGTCGACCAGAACCGCGTCGTCATAGTAACGGATCCAGCGATAGCCTGGTGGAGCGTAAGGCAGACGATACTGCCACGGGTCGTTGAGCCAATAGCTGCTCCGGTAATAGTTCGGCCACAGGCGCGATCCGATCGAATAGCGCTGATAGCCCCAGCCGAACGGGTCGAAGTAAAAGCCGAGATGGAACAGCGAGCCGTGGCGGTGGCGGTGGTTCTGCCAATCATAGTGATGGTCCGACCGCCAATTGTTGCGCCAATGTTGCGCCGATACACGCGACAGCTGATTGGCGGTCGCTTGCTGGCTGCTGTTGGGCAGCGGCGGCTGGGTGCCTTGCCGCGGAATGCCACCGAACATCGGCCCGCGGCGATTGCCGATCGAGTCGCGGCCGGTCGGCTCGCGCCTCGGTTCGCGGAACGAGCCGTTGCCGAGCGTGCCATTGGGTTGCGCATTGTCCGCCGAGCCGTTGCCGACACGGCGCTCGCGGCCGCGCCATTCGCGGGCATTGTCGGCCGGGGCCACCTGCTGCTCGATCGCCGCCGGGGCGTTATCGGCGTTGCGCTCGTGCCTGCGCCATTCGCGGACGCTGTCGATCGAATCTCGCCGTTGGTCCATGGCCGGACGCGGCGGCTCGGCGCTGGGGCTGGATTCGGATTGAACCATCCTTTGCTCGAACGCCGGGCGCGCCGAATCCCCGCCGGAGCGGCGGCTCGTACTCGTCTCCACCACGCGCTCCTGGACGACTTCGGCTTGTTGCTGGACGATTTGGGGACGATCCTCGTGGCGAGGTTCGAACGAGCGGTCCTGCGCCTCGGGTTCCGACCGCTCGGGCCGTTGCGCCCGCTCCGCCTGGGGCTCGGCCTGACGGTCGGCCCGCGCCTCCTCGCGCGCTTCGCGACGTGACGTGCGTTCTTCGTCGCCCTGGGCGGCAAAGGCCGGCACGGCGGCGCTTGCAAGAAGAAGAAAGACTAGGCTGGTACGCATAACAATATTCCCTTGGAATCAGGGTGGGTTACCCGAGGGAATGTGCGCTTGGCCAGATGAGCCGTTGCTTAACCGTTCCGACTTGGATTGTTCAGGTTTCGGGGGTGCCGGCGCCAATGGAGTGGCGGTGGCTGCCGCCCGCGCAATGGCCTTGCGAATGCGCGGGTAGGCGCCGCACCGGCAGATATTGGGCAACGCGTCGATCGCGTCTGCGCTGGGGCTCGGGCTGGCCTTGAGCAGCGCCGCGATGGCCATGATGAAACCCGGCTCGCAATAGCCGCACTGGCTGACCTGCTCGACCGCCCACGCCTGCTGCACAGGGTGCATGCGGTTGGCGGAGAGGCCTTCGATGGTGACGATATCGGACCCTTCCAATGCGGCGATGGTGACGCCGCAGCTCAACACCGCGCGGCCATCGCCCATCACCGTGCAGGCGCCGCAGTCGCCGCTGTCGCAGCCGTGCTTGGTGCCGGTCAGGTTCGACGCGTCGCGCAGCGCCCACAGCAAGGGCGTTTGCGGGTCCAGCCGATAATGGATCGGCTCGCCATTGACCGTCATGCGCGTCATCGCGTGGGCGTAACTTGCTCTCGCCAAGATGCAAAGCCATCATGGCGCGATGGGGCGGGTGATCACCAAGGGCCGGGCCACGATCGGCGTCGACGAAGCCGGGAGCGGCGATGCCGTGCCGATCGTCTTCCTGCACGGCGTCGGGTCCGACAAATCGGTGTGGGCCCCACAGCTGGCGCATTTCGGAGCAACGCGCCGGGCGGTTGCGTTCGATTATCCCGGCTATGGCGACAGCGATCCAGTGCCCGACGGGACTACCCGTGACGATTACGCCGTCGCCATCCTGGGCGCGATGGACACGCTGGACATCGAACGGGCGCATGTCTGCGGGCTGTCGCTGGGCGGCGTGATCGCGATCGCGCTATACGCTCTGGCGCCCACACGCTTCGCCTCGCTTATCCTCGCCGATACGTTCGCCGTGCACCCCGAGGGCCGCGCAATCTACGAGCGGTCGATGGCGGCAAGTGTCGACATGCGGGCCTTGGCCGAGGGCCGTGCCGACGCCCTGCTCGCGCAACCGGCGGACGCATCAGTACGCAGCGAAGTGATCGAGACCATGGCCAAGATCGATCCCAACGCCTTCCGCATCGGCGCCGAAGCCGTCTGGCTCGCCGACCAGCGCGAGCGGGCGGCCGCGATCCGGGTTCCGACGCTCATTGTTTGCGGAACCGAAGACGCGGTAACCCCGCCAGCGCTGTCGGAAGAACTCACGCACATCATCCCCGGCGCCCGGTACGAACCGATCGCGGACGCCGGGCATCTGACCAATCTCGAATGCCCAGCCGAATTCAACACTGTGGCAAAAACCTTCATCGAGAGCGTAGAGACGCGCGCATGAAGATCGCCAGCATCGGTGCCGGCCCGGCGGGGCTGTATTTCGCCATCTCGATGAAGCTGCGCGAC
Source organism: Sphingomicrobium sp. (assembly GCA_039915275.1). Classification (GTDB taxonomy): domain Bacteria; phylum Pseudomonadota; class Alphaproteobacteria; order Sphingomonadales; family Sphingomonadaceae; genus Sphingomicrobium. Next base: position 1,064 of record JBDSNQ010000212.1, on the reverse strand, counting down.
CCGGCGCACGAGGTCCACGTGTTCGAGCGCAACCCGCGCGGGGTGACCTTCGGCTGGGGCGTGGTGTTTTCCGACCAGACGGTCGACAACCTCATGGCCAACGACCCGGTCTCGGCCAAAATCATCGCCGACGAATTCGCCCATTGGGACGACATCGACGTCCACATTCACGGCGAAACCATCCGCTCGTCGGGCCACGGCTTCATCGGCATCGGGCGCAAGCGGCTGCTCGAAATCCTGCAGGATCGCGCCGCCGAACTGGGCGTGCAGCTGACCTTCGAAAGCGAGTGCGACCCCGGCGATCCCAAGTGGGCAGCGTACGATTTGGTGATCGCTTCCGACGGCATCAACAGCCGCGTCCGCGACCGCTTCGCCGACGCATTCGGGGTCGATGTCGATCCGCGCGCCAACAAGTTCGTCTGGCTCGGCACGTCGAAAGCGTTCGACGCCTTCACTTTCGCCTTCGAGGAAACCGAAGCCGGATGGATCTGGGCCCACGCCTACAAGTTCGCGCCCGACTGCTCGACGTTCATCGTCGAATGCTCGGAAAGCACGTGGCGCGGGCTGGGTTTCGACACACTCGACCAGGCCGAAGCGATCGCGCGGTGCGAAACCATTTTCGCCCAATATCTCGACGGGCACCGATTGATTTCCAACGCCGCGCATTTGCCCGGTCCCGCGGTGTGGCTCAATTTCCGCCGCATCAAAAGCGAGACCTGGAACCACGGCAAGTTCATCCTGTTGGGCGACGCCGCGCACACCGCGCATTTCTCGATCGGATCGGGGACCAAGCTCGCGCTCGAGGATGCGATCAAGCTGGCGCAAGTGCTCAACCGCCCGCTCGATCTCGACGCCGCTTTGTTCGAATATCAGGCCGAGCGCAGCCTCGAGGTGCTCAAGCTCCAGAACAGCGCGCGCAATTCGACCGAATGGTTCGAGACGCTCGAGCGTTACCTCCACTTCGAGCCGCTGCAATTCGCTTATTCGCTGCTCACCCGCAGCCAGCGCATCAGTCACGAGAATCTGCGGTTGCGCGACCAGGATTGGCTGGAAAGCGTCGAGCG
>JBDSNQ010000098.1:0-2342 GCA_039915275.1 Sphingomicrobium sp. | reverse complement strand
TCATGCTTGGCGAGGACGATGCTCTTGGTGCCGCCACGGCGCTCGATGACATTGCGCAGGAAAGCGGGAACGGAGACGCGGCCCTTGCCGTCGACCGCGTTCAGCGCGCTGCCCTGGAACAGATGCTCAAGCGCCACGTCAACTCCCCGTTCGCGGGCGCAAGAGGATCCGTTCACGGGCGCGCGGCTAAACCGCGGTCCCGCGTCAGGGTCGATGTGGTTGGGTTTTCCCCCCGCGCTACAGTCGATGTTGGTAACTCAACCACGGGTGGGATACAATGGGTTTTCATGCCACTACATGGGAATTTATGGAAAGAGGCGGATTAGCGCGGCTTTTTGGCCTTAGATCTTGGGGATGTTCCTGCCCTGTTCTTGCATGCCTCCATTGTGGATAAGTCTGTGCAAGGGCGAATCCCCCGCCGACTCGGATGAGGCGAGCCGAATCAGCGTTCGAGCGCTGCGAGTTCGGCCAGCATCGCCTCCAGATTGTTCACGGTCGGCCCGTCGGTCTGGTCGACATCGAGGAAATCGGCGTCGGCGACGATCGTCGCTGCGCCCCGGCCGATGCGGCAATAAGCGACCAGCCGATCGCTGCTGATGTCGCACCCGCCGGCCAACGCGCCAGGCGAGACGGCGCGGATGGCCAGCCCGCCCAGCCGGCGTTCGACCAGCCCGCGCTCGTCCGGCGCATCGAGCCGCAACCCCCAATGGATGAGCAGCCCGGTGTCGGCGAAGGCCGGCGGCGGCCGCAGCGGGTCGCCCAACGGTCGCTCACTCGGCCATTCGAGCATCGGGTCGGCGAGCAACAGTAGCCGCCCGCCTCCGCGCACCCAGCGGTCGAGCTCGACCAGCGCCTCGGCCGGTTGCGCGCGTGGGAGCGCCATCAGCAGCAACCGTCGCTTGCCGAGCGTGCGCGAGTCGGCGATCCCGATCGGCGTCACTTTGTAATGCATGGCCAGCGCCGCCAGCGCCGGCGAGCCGCCGCCGTCGAGCCCGAACGTCTCAGCGAACACCAGCGGCAACGATGTCAGCAGCATCAGTTCCGGCTTGGCAGTGACGGCAGTGGCTGGCGGCGGCGGCGGCTTTCGGTCGGCGACATATGCCAATGCCGCGACTGCGATCAGCCCGGTGCAAAGCAGTGCCACGACAAGCGGAGACCCCGCCCGCCACGCCGGATCGCGGCTCACTTGCCGTCGTCGCTGCTGTTGTTCGCCTGGCCGGCGCCCGGCGCGACCCCAAGTTCGGCCAAGGGCTCGTTGGGCTCGGCATTCATCGCCGCATTTTGGGCGCTTGCGGCGCGATCATCGCTGCCCGAGCGGCTGATCACCGAGCCCAAGAGGACGAGCAGAAAGGCAAAGGCCAGGCCAGTCAGTCCGATGCGTATCCGTTGGGCGCTGGACCCGGCATTGTGTACCATTGCGAAACGAAAGCTATGAGCCGGCCTTACAATATGCAAGCCGCCTAGCTTGACGGCGGGGGCCGCGCCCGCGCAATGGCGAAATCATGACTCGCACCACACTCGCTCTCGCCCTGACCGCGGCCGCTGCGCTAGCCGGCTGTAACAAGGGCGGCCAGACCAACGCCGCCGCTGACGAAGCCAACAACCTCGCCGCCGCTCCGATCGAGCTGCCGCCGGCGATCGTCGCCAGCAAAATCTATCGCTGCAAGGACAATAGCGTGGTCTATATCGACTGGCTGTCGGACAATAAGTCGGCCAACGTCCGCAACGACAAGAATGGCACGCCAACCCATGTCGTCGGACCGGAAGAGGGCCAGCCGATGGTTGCCGAAGGCTATTCGCTGACTGGCTCGGCGACCGGCCCGATCACCTATAACGGCAAGAGCTGCAAAGCTTAGTCGGCAACGCCGAACACCCGAGCTTCGGTCGCCGAAGCTCGGGGCGTTCGCACCCTAGCCGCCACGGACCGCGCTCGCTAAACGCGCGGCCATGACGTCTCCCATCACCCCGCAAATGGTCGCCGAGCACGGCCTGTCCGAAGACGAATATGCGCGGCTTTTGAAAGCGCTCAGCCGCGAGCCGAACCTGGTCGAGCTCGGCATCTTCTCGGTCATGTGGTCGGAGCATTGTTCGTACAAATCGAGCCGCATCCATTTGAAGAAGCTGCCCACGGAGGCGCCGTGGGTGATCTGCGGCCCGGGCGAGAATGCCGGAGTGATCGACATCGGCGACGGCGACGCGGCGATCTTCAAGATGGAGTCGCATAATCACCCAAGCTACATCGAACCATACCAAGGCGCGGCTACCGGCGTCGGCGGCATCTTGCGCGACGTTTTCACCATGGGCGCGCGGCCGATCGCCAATTTGAACGCGCTGCGCTTCGG
>JBDSNQ010000142.1:0-5613 GCA_039915275.1 Sphingomicrobium sp. | reverse complement strand
GGGGCAGGCCTGGGTGCGAAACCCTGACGACGCCGGCAAAGCGTGGGCCGCGATCGGCGAACAGCCCGCGGTCGCCGAAGCCGGGATCGCCTTCGACGCCGAATTTTCGGTCCTAGTCGCGCGCTGGGCGGATGGCCGGACTGCGTTGTGGGATTGCCCGCGCAACGAACATCGCGAGGGCATTTTGCGCCGCTCAACCGTGCCCGCGGGATCGGCGATTGTGCCGCACGTCCCCGCCGCCCAGGCCGCGGCGAGCGCGATTGCCGAAGCGCTTGGCCATGTCGGCGTGCTGACGGTAGAATTTTTCGCCTGCGCCGACGGGCCGCTGGTCAACGAAATCGCACCCAGGGTCCACAACAGCGGCCACTGGACAATCGAGGGCGCCCAGACGTCCCAATTCGAGCAGCATATCCGCGCGGTGTGCGGGCTTCCGTTGGGCTCGACCGGGCGCACGGCGCGCCAGGTGACGATGACCAATTTGATCGGCAAAGAAGCCGAGGGATGGGCGGCGCCGCTGGCCGAGCCGGGCGCCCACCTCCACCTCTACGGCAAGGGCGAGGCCCGCCCCGGCCGCAAGATGGGGCACGTCACGGGGCTTGGCTGAGCTGGAGCTGCCCCGGCCCGCGCCCAGCTAAGTGATCATCAGCGCGGCTGGATGACCTCGATCGGCATGTGCAATTTCTCGAGCTGCGGCCTGATCTTGGCGGCTTCGCCAACCACCACCCAGACAAAGCCTTCTGGATCGATCGCCTGGCGCAACGCCTGATCGACGGCGCCGTTGTTGAGCGCCCGATAGCGGTCGCCCAGCAGCTCGTAATAATTGTCGGGCCGGCCGTAGAGCGCGTTGGCCTGCATCGCGCCGAGCACGGCGGCGCCGGTTTCGAATTGCCCCGGCAGCCCGCCGATGCCGTTGGCGACCGCGCGCAACCGTTCCTCGTCGGTGACGCCTTTGGTGCCAAGGATGCTGCGGATTTGCGTCATCAGGGCGGCGATGGAGTCTCCCGTCCGATCGGCCTGGACCGGCGCCTGAACCAGAAATGGCACCGCGGCTGCTGTCAGCGAGGGGAAGCCAAAAGCGCCATAGGACCATCCCTTGCGCTCCCGCAGTTCAAGGTTGATGCGCGACGCCGTGCTGCCGCCGAGCACGTCGGCACCGGCAAACAGCGCCGTATTTTCGGCCCGCGGATCGATCGGCGTCAGCTCGCCGCCATAGATCATCGATTGCGGTGAACCTGGACGATCGATGAGGACGATGCGCGGCGATTTGGGCCGCGCCGGCAATGCCCCGAAGCTCTTGGTGCCGGGTTCGCCGGCCGGGGCCTGCCACGTGCCGAGCGCGGTTTCGAGGATCGGCTTCAAGGTCGCGAGCGGCTGATCGGATACGACGAACAGCTCGGCATTGTCGGGGCGCAGCCAGCGCTGCTTGAAGGCCAGCAGTTGCTCACGCGTGAAGCCCTTGACCGCCGCTTCACTGCCCTGGGACGTCGTCGCATAAGGATGGCCTTCGCCGTACAGCAAGGCCGGAAGCGCGCGCGAGGCCATGCTGCTGGGCGTCGTCTTGGCCTGCGCGATCGAGGTCAGCAGCTGGCTGCGGATGCGCCCAATGTCGCTCGGGGCGAAGGCCGGTCGCTGGACGATCTCGGTCATCAGGCCGAGCGACGGCACCAAATTGGGACTGAGCGCCGACAAAGCGACGACGCTGCGGTCCGCCGACCCGCCGCTGGTCAGGCTGGCGCCCAGCCGCTCCTTGGCTTCGGCGATCTGTTGCGCGGTGAGCGTATCGGTGCCCTCGTCGAGCAACGCCATGGTCATATTCTGCAAGCCGCGTTCGGCCGGCTGGTCGGCGGCAAAGCCGGCGTTGAAGCTGAGCACGACATGGGTCAGCGGGGCCGCGGTGCGCTGCGCGTAGGTGACCTTGATGCCGTTCGCCAAGGTCGTCCGCTCGATCGCCGGAAAATCGAGCGCTTCGGGCGGTGCGGCGGGCGGCATTTGGCGCTTTACCGACGCCACCTTAATATCGGTCGCCTTGCCCGCCGGCGTTCCCTTGGCCTCCTCATACGGGGGCCGATCGCCGGGTTCGAGCCGAACGCTGAACACCGGCCGCCCGAGCCACAGCCGCATCGCGTCGCGGACCTGGGTTGGCGTCGCCGAAGCGTAGGCATTCAATTGCTTGCGGTAATAATCGGCGTCGCCGGCATAGAGCCTGCCTTCCGCCAATGAGGATGCCTTGCCGCCGTCGTCGCCGACTTTTTCAAGCGACCGGATGCTACCCGACACGGCGACCGTGGCGGCGCGGCGAATTTCATCCACGGTCGGCCCCTCGGCGAGAAATTGCGCGACAATCTCGTCGAGCCGCTTTTCGACCAGTGCGGGGTCGACGCCCGGCTTTACCGCGACGGTGATCTGGAACAGGCTGATCCGCTGGAACGGCTGCACGCCGGCGCTCGCCGACACCGCAATTTTCTCGTCCCGGACCAAAATCCGGTCGAGCCGCGAACTGCTCAGCCCGCCAAGCACGGCGGCGCCGATGCCGAGCGGCGCCAACTGGTCGGAGAGCAGGCCGGGCACCGCCCAATGGCGCTGGATCTGCACCGTCGCGACATGGTCTTTCATGACGATCGATTTCGGCGCGGCAAGCGTCGGCACATCGGCCGCGGCGGGGGTGTTGACCGGACCGCGCTTGATCGCCCCGAAATATTTGTTCATCAGCACGCGCGCTTCGTCGGGGGTGATGTCGCCGGCCAGCGCGATCACCGCATTGTTGGGGCCGTATTTGTCTAAAAACCAATGCTTGACGTCGGCCAGGCTGGCGGCGTCGAGATCGACCATCGAGCCGATTGTGTCGTGGTGATAGGGGTGGCCTTCCGGAAACAGGGTCCCGAGCACTTCATAATCGACCAGTCCGCCCGGCTGATTGTCGCCCTGGCGCTTCTCGTTCTGGACCACGCCGCGCTGCAAATCGACGCGCTTCTGGTCGACCGCCGGGAGCAGATAGCCCATCCGGTCGGACTCCATGAACAGGGCTTTTTCGAGCGCGCTCTTGGGCACCGTTTCATAATAATTGGTGCGGTCGAACCAGGTCGAGCCGTTCCAGTCGGTCGCCCCCAATTGCTCGAGGAACGAAAAAATGCCCTCGCGGACATTGTCCGACCCGTAAAACATCAAATGCTCGAACAAATGCGCAAAGCCGGTCTTGCCCTTGGGCTCGTCCTTCGACCCGACATTGTACCAGACGCTGACCGCCACCACCGGCGCTTTATGGTCTTCATGGACCAATACGGTGAGCCCGTTGTCGAGCTGGAATTCGGTGTGCGGGATGTTGACCTGGGCGACCAGCGACGCCAGCGGCGCCGGCTCGTCGATCGCCGGCGCCACGGCCACCGGCACTTCGGGCGGCGGAGCAACCGCCACCTGATGCGGTGCAGTCGCGCAGGCACCCAGCGCCGAAGCGCTGGCGAGCAGGATGGTCAGGCGGCGAGTGAGGCGCATGGGATTGGGACTCCAAGGGAAAACGCGTTCGCGCCGAACTCTAGCCAAGCCCGCCAGCGACGCAACGCCGCTCGGCCAAAGCGCCCGATTTTTCGACCAACCGCTGGAACGTGGCGCGCCGCGGCTAGTTGGACGGCGCCAGTCTGGTGTTGATGACCCAGCCGACATTGTCATTCTCGTCGGCGACTTCCCACCACAGCCCATTCCTGGCGCCGGTCGGATAGACGATTGCGCCGGGCGGCAAAGTGCGGATCACCTTGGCGCCGGCGGACGCTCCAGCGCGCATCGCCACCGGGCCTTGCGCGGTAAAGGTCTTGGCCGGCGCGGCCTCGGCGGTGCCGGCGGCGCCCGGGGTCAGCAGCCCCAAATCGGTGACCAATTTCGAATAGGCCTGGATGAACGCCAGCGTGACGATGCGGCCGATGTCGGTGCTGTCATAACCGCCCCCGACCAGTCCGGCGGCGCCACCAAAGAAACCGAGGCCGCCACCGCCGCCGAAGCTCAGGCTGTTCTTGGCGGCATAACCGTCCTGCACCGCGATCGTCTCAGTGGTCCGGACGTTGGTCAGTGACAGGATCGTGTTGGCCTCCATCTTGCGGCTCTTGAGACCGCCGAGGGCCCCACCGAACCGGCCGCCGAGCAGGCCGCCGATCCCCGCCCCGACGGCGCTTCCGCCCGAATCCCGGTCGGCCGCCTGGACTTCGGCGACCAGCACATAATCGGCCGCCTTGATCTGGCCCTGGCCGACGTTCGAGCGCCGCTGGAGACCCAAATTGCCGCTGATATCGCGTTCGCGCTGGGCCGCGCTCAGGCCCGATCCGCGATCGACCAGATTGAAGCACCCCGAGCGCTGGACCAGCACCTTCAATAGCTTTTGCGGTCCGGCCAGCTGAAACTGTGTCCAGCCCGACGGATCGTCGCCGTCCATCACTGACAGCGTGCCCAGCTTGCGCACGCAATGCGGCACGTCGTTCATCGTCGCCGTTTGCAGCTTCTGTGCGCTCGACGGACCAGCGAGCCGCGGCGCCGCTTGCGCTGGAGTCGATCCGATGACCAGCGCCGAAGCGGCGAGCGCGCCGCATATGCGTGACATGTCGAACAGCATAATATCTCCCCCGAGTCGGCCCCGCAATCGAGGTAGCCCGAAATCACTGGGCTGGAAATGCTCGGCAAAATCGCCGCGGTCCTTGCGGGGATGGTCGAAATCTGTCGCTTACGCCGAATGTCTTGCGCTCGCGTCCGATGAAAACTCGCGCTAAACCTTGGTAACGGACGGGAGTGTCGGTTTGCCCTCAAGGAGGAATGCCATGGCGCACACAATATTAGTCGTCGCTCTCAGCGTGGTCGTCGCGACGTCGCCGGCATCGGCGGCAAGCCGTGAACCGGCCTCGATGAGTCCGGCGCCGGCGGCGAGCGCGGACGCCAAATATTGCCTGCGCGTCGAGCCGTTCACGGGCAGCCACATCGAGCTCACCCAATGCTGGACCCGCGCCGAGTGGACCGAGCAGGGTGTCGATGTCGACCAGGAGTGGGCCAAGGAAGGCGTTGGGGTCATCAACAGCCGCTCGTAGCAAGCGCCGCGAGTATTCGCCCGATGCGAGTGATGGGCGGAAACGGGCCTAACCTGACTCACCATTTTTGAGTCAGGACGCTTTACCTGCATCCCAAATCTTCGCTCGCTTGCGCCTTTCAAGGGCTTGTGAGCCGGATCGCCAAACCCGGCATCTCAGGGGCTATCGTTGTCGCCTTGGAGCGTTCGTCTATAGTGGGTGCAATGATTTGCAGTCTCTCGGTGGGAGAAACGCGTGCGCAACTGGACGTTTGCTTATCTTGGCACCGCGGCCGCCATGCTCGTGCTCGACGGCGCCTGGTTATCCTTCGCGGCAAAACGGCTCTACCGGCCGTTGCTCGGTGACATGCTCGCTGACGGCTTCCGCCTTGCGCCGGCCGCGCTGTTTTATTTCCTCTACGTCTCGGGAATCGTCGTGCTGGCAGTCGCACCAGGCCTCGCCGCCGGAAAGTGGACGGTGGCACTCACCCGCGGGCTCGTCCTCGGATTGATCGCTTACGGGACCTACGACCTCACCAACCAGGCAACGCTCAGGCAATGGTCGGGCACCGTGA
>JBDSNQ010000235.1:0-5591 GCA_039915275.1 Sphingomicrobium sp. | reverse complement strand
CCGCCCGGCTCCCAAATCCAGCGCTGGCCGGGATGCCATTTGCGGACGTCCTCGTGCCAGCGGATGTCCATCGCCGCGATACGCTTGCCGGCCAGCGCGGCGGCAGCGGCGGTGACGGCGGGGTGGTGCTGGGCGTGCCAGGTGGTGAACAGCGTCACCTTGCGCGCCGCGGCCAAAGTGGCGAGGTCCTCGATCTCGCTCAGCGTCGCGGTCGGTGGCTTTTCGAGCAGGGTGTGCAGCCCATGTTCGAGGCACGCGCGGGCGATTTCATAGCGGGCCGAGGGCGGGGTGGTGATGGCGACCGCGTCGAGCCCTTTGACCTCGTCCAGCAGCTGCCGCCAGTCGGTGAAGCGCGGTTCGGGACCGGTGCCGGTGCGGCTCGAGGTCGCGACCAGTTCGAGCCGCGAGTTGGCGAGGATCGACGGGGCATGTTGGTCGGCTGCGATCTTGCCGAAGCCGATAATCGCGATCCTGAGCGGGGGCATCAGCGGCCCAGCCCGGCGACGAACGCTCGCGCCTTTTCGGCGGTGACGGCGGGGGACTGGCCGGCGATGTACAGGCCCGAGCCGAGGCCGAAGCCGTCTGCGCCAGCGTCGAGCCAAGGCTGCAAAGTGTCGGGCCGGATGCCGCCGACGACGATTAGCGGGATGTGGCGGGGGAGGACCGCGCGCTGGGCCTTGATGACAGCGGGCGTCGCGGCCTCGGCGGGGAAGAGTTTGAGCGCGTGGGCGCCGGCCTCGATCGCGGTAAAGGCTTCGGACGGGGTGAAATAGCCGGGGCTCGAGATCATGCCGGCCGCGACGGTTGCGCGAATAACCGCCGGGTTGGTGTTTGGCGAGACGATCAGGCGGCCGCCGGCGGCCTTGACCCCGGCCACCTGGTCCGGATCGAGCACGGTGCCAGCGCCGATCAAAGCGCGATCGCCGAACAGGGTCGCCAGCCGGCGGATGCTGGCCAGCGGATCGGGCGAATTCAGCGGCACTTCGATAATCCGGATGCCGGCGTCGAAGATCGCGGCGCCGATCGGCTCGACCTCATCGGGGGTGACGCCACGGACGATCGCGACCAGCGGGCAGACGCCGAGATAGTGACGGAATTGGTCGGTGGGGTTCACGCGATGCGCTCCGCGATGTGCCGAATGCCGGCGATGAAGCATTGCTCGCCGTCAAGCTCGGCCGGGTCGCGGCCGGCAATGGCGAGGGCCGCAGCGTAGAGGCGGGTGAGTTCGGGACGGCCGAGGACCGTCACCGGCGCGGCTGGTGTCGAGCCCAGGCCGATGCGGACATCGCCGCCAATCAGCAGACCGCTGGTGTAGGAAGCGGCGTCCTCGCGCCGGGCCTGGCCGAGCAAGACGCGGGCGCGGACCGAGAAGAGTTCCGCCTGGAGGTCGGTTGATTCAAGCCCGTGACGGACGCCGGCATCGAAGGCGTCGCCGAGTTCAACCGGCGCGGCGAGCAAGTCAGAGAGGATGCTGTGTTCCTTCAGGAGGTTGAACAATTCCCCGGTCATCACGGTGCGGAATGACGCGATGCGCCCGTCGGCGAGATCGACCCATTTGTTGTGCGTGCCGGGATGGCAGACCCGGCAGCCAGCTAGCAGGCTTGCCGCCGCGCCGAGCAATTGCACCTCCTCGCCGCGCATCACATCGATGCGGACGTCGTCGCGGACCCCGGGGACGATGGCGATATCGTCGTCGGGCCAGGCGAGGCCCCGCGCCAGATCGTCGAGCCCGGCCGGGCAAGCCACATAGGGCGCCTCGACCCAGCCGCGGTTGGAGCCGATCATGCCGGCCAGCAGCAGCGGCTGATCGCCGAGGCGGGCGCGGATCTCGGCCACCGCGTCGGGAAAGCCGCCGGCCGGGATCGACAGGACACCGCGCTTATCCTCGAACTCTTCGACACAGCGACCGTCGCCGTCGAGCCGATAGGCGCGGCGGTTGGTCGTGCCCCAATCGACGGCAATGAAACCTTCCACCATCCGCATGCGTCGGCTCATTGGACCTAAATTCCTGTGGACGCGACATGGGTCCCAAGCTTTTCTTTTGAGGCGGCAGGGTTATCGGGTTGCGGATGCAGACTGAAACGGAGGTCCACTGCGTCGCCGACGTCCACGCCGTGCTCGGCGAGGGGCCGGTGTGGGTTGGGCGCGAGGGCGCGCTATATTGGGTCGATATCAAGGGCCGGAAGATCTTCCGCCTGGATGAGCGCGGCGGCGTCGAGCAATGGGAGACGCCGTTTCGGGTCGGGTCGCTGGCGCCGCGCGCGGGCGGCGGCTTCATTGGTGGCACGGACCAGGGGATTGGCACCGTCGACCTCGCAACCGGGCGGTTCGAGATCGTCGACAACCCCGAGGCCGACCTGCCCGACAATCGCTTGAACGACGGCAAGATCGACCGCCACGGGCGCTTCTGGGCGGGGAGCATGGACGACAAGCAGAGAAAGGTGACCGGCTCGCTTTACCGGGTCGATCCCGACCTCAATGTGAAGCAAATCGACGCGGGTTACGGGGTGGCCAACGGGCCGGCGTTCAGCCCGTCGGGCGACCTTATGTACCACAATGATTCGGCCGCGAAGGTGACCTATGTCTTCGACATGGATCCTGCCGGCAACGCGAGCAATCGCCGGGTCTTTGCCACTTATGGCGCCGACGAGGGTTATCCCGATGGAATGACGGTCGACGCCGAAGCCTGCCTGTGGATTGCCTTCTGGGACGGAGGGTGCGTGCGGCGCTATTCACCCTCCGGCGAGTGCCTGACGACGATCGCGATGCCGGTATCGAGGCCGACCAGCTGCGCGTTCGGCGGGCGGAAGCTCGACCGGCTGTACATCACGTCGGCACGCATGGGCCTCGACGAAGCGGCGCGGTCGGTGCAACCACAGGCTGGCGGTTTGTTCATGACCTCGCCGGGGGTTAAGGGCTTGCCCGAATTGCCCTTTGCAGGATGACGAGGCCGGGAGCCTCGGCTCAAGGAGATTGAACCATCGCCAACTTCATGTTCGCGACCGGGATCGAGAACAGCATCCCCACGATCAACGACGGCAAGACCCGGATCGACCAGATGGAGTCGGCCGGCCATTATGAGCGGTGGCGCGAGGACTTCGACTGCGTGCAGGAGGTCGGGATCAATTTCCTGCGCTACGGCCCGCCGCTGCACCGCACCTATTTGGGCCCGAACACATATGATTGGGAATTCGCCGACGCCACATTCGCCGAACTGAGGCGACGGGAGATCACGCCGATCGTCGATCTGTGTCACTTCGGCCTGCCCGACTGGATGGGCAATTTCCAGAACCCCGATTTTCCGCGGCTGTTCGCCACTTATTGCGGCGCGTTCGCCGAGCGCTTTCCCTGGGTGCAGCTGTACACGCCGATCAACGAGATGTTCATCTGCGCGGTGTTCTCGGCCAAATACGGCTGGTGGAACGAGCAGAAGCAGGACGACCGCTCGTTCGTCACCGCGCTCAAGCATCTGGTCAAAGCTAATGTCATGGCAATGATCGAGATTTTGAAGCATCGCCACGACGCGATCTTCATCCAGAGTGAATCGTCCGAATATTATCACGCCGACAGCCCGGGCGCGATCGGCCGCGCCGAGGTTTTGAACCAGATGCGGTTCCTGTCGCTGGACCTCAATTACGGCCGCCGGCTCGACAGCGGGATGTATGAATTCCTGATCGACAACGGCATGACCCGCGAGGAATATCACTGGTTCCTCGAACATCGGCTGAAACAGCACTGCATTCTCGGCACCGATTATTACATGCTCAATGAGCATCGCGTGTTCGCCGATGGCCGCACGGTCTCGGCCGGCGAAGTGTTCGGTTACTGCGAGATCACCCGCCAATATTATAATCGCTACCGCTTGCCGGTGATGCACACCGAAACCAATTTGTGGGAAGGGCCGCACGGCGACGAAGCGGTCAAATGGCTGTGGAAGGAATGGGCCAATGTGCTCAGGCTGCGCAACGTCGGCATCCCCACCGTCGGCTTCACCTGGTATTCGCTGATCGACCAGATCGACTGGGACACCGCGCTCAGGGAGCAGAACGGCAATATCAACCCGCTCGGCCTGTTCGACACCAACCGCAAGATCCGCAACGTCGGCAAGGCTTATAAGCAATTGATCGCCGACTGGCGCTATGTGCTGCCGGCGCAAAGCGTGTGCCTGGTGGTGCCGATCAAGAAATTGGGCGAGGCCAGCGACGACGACGCCGCCGGCCGCCATCTCAGCGCAACCCGACTGGCCGGAGACTGACATGAAGATCGGCCGCATCGAGACATTCTTCGTGCCGCCGCGCTGGCTGTTCGTGCGGGTCGAGAGCGACGATGGCGCGGTCGGCTGGGGCGAAGCCAGCCTCGAAGGCCACGCCGAGGCGGTCGAGGGCGCGTTCGAGGCGTTGCGCGACCGCTTCATCGGGCATGACCCGCGGCGGATCGAGGATATCTGGCAGGTCGCTTTTCGCGGTGGATTTTACCGTGGCGGGGCGGTGCTGATGTCGGCGCTGGCCGGGTTCGAGCAGGCGCTGTGGGACTTGAGGGGCAAGGCGCTGGGGCTGCCGGCGTGGGAGATGCTCGGCGGACGGGTCCGCGACACAATCCGCGCTTACGCCTGGATTGGCGGCGACCGGCCGGACGAGATCGGCGAGGCGGCCAAGGCGCGGTGCGACCAGGGCTTTTCGGCGGTCAAGATGAACGCCACCGCCGAGCTCGACTGGATCGGCACGCCTAAATTGTTCGACGAGGTCGTCAGCCGCGTCGAGGCGGCGCAAGGCGCGGGAATGGATGTCGGGCTCGATTTCCACGGGCGCGTGCATCGGCCGATGGCCAAGCAATTGGCCAAGGTGCTGGAGCCGCTCGGGCTGTTGTTCATCGAGGAGCCGTTGCTGTCGGACAACCCGGAAGGGCTGAAACAGATCGCGCAGCTGACGACCACCCCGATCGCGCTTGGCGAGCGATTGTATTCGCGGTGGGACTTCAAGCCGTTCTTCGAGATGGGCGTGGTCGATATCATCCAGCCCGATTTGAGCCACGCCGGCGGGATCCTCGAGTGCCGCAAGATCGCGGCGATGGCCGAGGCCTATGACGTTGCGGTGGCGCCGCACTGCCCGCTTGGCCCGCTGGCGCTGGCGTCGTGCCTGCAGCTCGCGGCCTGCACGCCCAATGTCGCGATCCAGGAGATGAGCCTGGGCATCCACTACAATACCGGCGGCCATGACTTGCTGAACTTCGTCGTCGACAAGGACGTGCTGTCGCCGATCGACGGCTATCTACCGATCCCGGAGGGACCGGGGCTCGGCATCGCGATTGACGAAGCCGCGGTGCGCGAGGCGGACAAGGACCGCCACCGCTGGCGCAACCCGATCTGGCGGCTGGCCGACGGCAGCTTCGCCGAGTGGTGACCGCGCTTTCGCGCTAATGGCATTTGAAGCGGTCGAAGGGTTCAAGACAAGCCTTGCACCGCCATTGCGCCTTGCAGGGAGTTGAGCCGAACCGGCTGACTTCCTCGGTCTCGGTTGAGCCGCATTGCGGGCAGGTCGCGGCCTTGGTCAATTCCGGTGGCGCTATCCCGTAAGCCTTGAGCGCTGCCTTGC
>JBDSNQ010000177.1:0-4104 GCA_039915275.1 Sphingomicrobium sp. | reverse complement strand
ATCCGGACCGGGCACGATCTCCATCAATTCGTCGATAGTGATCGCGTCGCCGCCGTCGAGCGAGCGCTCGATATAGGCGAGACAGGCGTCGACGACTTCGCCGAGATTGTGCGGCGGGATGTTGGTCGCCATGCCGACCGCGATGCCGCCGGCGCCGTTGACCAGAATGTTGGGGAAGCGCGCCGGCAAGACCTGCGGTTCGGTCTCATTGGCGTCGTAATTGGGCTGGAAGTTGACGGTGTCCTTGTCGAGATCGCCAAGCAGGAAATTGGCGACCCGAGCGAGCCGCGCCTCCGTGTAACGCATCGCGGCCGGCGGATCGGGATCCATCGAGCCGAAATTGCCCTGGCCGTCGATCAGCGGCACCCGCATCGACCAGCTCTGGGTCATCCGCGCCAGCGCGTCGTAGATCGCGGTGTCGCCGTGCGGGTGGTATTTACCGATGACGTCGCCGACGATCCGCGCCGATTTGCGATAGGCGCGGTTGTAGGTGAAGCCGTTTTCGTAGGCCGAATAGAGGATCCGGCGATGGACCGGCTTCAAACCGTCGCGGACGTCGGGCAGCGCGCGGCTGACGATGACGCTCATCGCATAATCGAGGTAGCTGGTCTTCATCTCCTCGACGATGGAGATGGGGGCGATTTCGCTTTCGCCCCGGCCGTTACCAGGGCCGCCCGGATTATTGTCTTCGCGGTCCTCGACCGGCGGTTCGGTGGCCAAGTTCTTGCATTCCTGAGCTAGAGAATAATGGTACGCGGAATCGGAGCGCCGCAACGGCGCGCCCCGCCGTCAATCCACTAGCCGATCAGGATGGCGAGCGCCACCCCGCGCGCGCTCGTGCACGCACGTGCGGCCTCGTGCGGGCGGGTCGGCAGCGGTTGGTTCAATGGGCGTTCAGCCGGCTCGCGCCAGGCGCTTGGCGAGGGCGGCGCGGAGCAGTATGGCGCGCCACAGCCATTACCCGGTCCAGTGCATCCAGGAGAGTTTGATGAAGCCCTTTTTGACGATCGGCGCGCTGGCGCTGGCGACCGCCGCTTTGCAATTCGCCGATGTCCGGCCAGCCTTTGCGGTGCAGCAGGCCAGCGAGGCTCCCGCCGCGGCACCGCGCAAGATTACAATATCCAAGGGAGCGCAGAAGCCGCTTGCCGAGCTGCAGACCGCGGTTAACGCCAACGACGTTGCCAATATTCCGGCCAAGCTTGCGGCTGCCCAGGCTGCGGCCAAGTCGGCGGATGAGAAACTGCTGGTCGCCCAGCTGCAATTGAAAGCGTCCGCGGCCGCCAATGATGAAATGGCCGAGATAGCGGCATTGAATGCGCTGATTGCATCGGGCGGCCTCGACCAGGCCCAAACTCCGGGGGTCTATGTCGCTTTGGGCAAGCTCCAGCACAAAAATAAGCAATTCACCCAGGCCGCAACTTCGTTCGAGCGTGTCCTGGCGATCAATCCGGGCAACACCGATGCGCTGATCTGGCTTGCCGAGAACCGCAATTCGCAGGGCCAGGTGAATGAAGCCGTGGCGCTGCTCCAGCGGGCGCTGCAAGCCAAGACCGCGGCCGGGCAGAAAGCCGATGAGGCGTGGTACAAAAGGGCCATCGCTTTGGCCTACAATGCCAACCTGCCCAGTTCGATCGATCTCAGCCGGCAATGGGTGGCGGCCTATCCGAGCCCGGCCAATTGGCGCGACGCGCTCCGCGTCTATCGCAAGATCGGCAGTCCGGATTCGACCGGGATGCTCGATGCGTTGCGGCTCGCCCGGGCGACCGACGGGCTTGAGGGAGACTCCGATTTCTTCGCTTATGCCAGTGGCGCGGAAACCTCGTCACCCGGCGAGGCGAGGGCGGTGCTCGATGAGGCCATCGCGGCCAAAAAGATCGATCCAGCCAAGCCGATGTTCAAGGATGTGGTGGCCAAACTCAAAGCGAGCCGGGTGTTGAGCCTGAGCGAGCTTCCGCAACTCGCCACCGAGGCCCGCGGCGCTTCAACGGCGCGGCTCGCATTGAGGGTCGGCGACGCTTATTACGGCTATGGTGACTATGCCAAGGCGGTCGAACTGTACCGCGCGGCGCTGACCAAAACCGGCGCCGACGCCAATCTGGTCAATCTGCACCTCGGCATGGCGCTCGCCCGGTCGGGCGACAAGGCCGGCGCCACCACCGCGCTCAAGGCAGTTGCTGGCCCGCAGTCCGAGCTGGCCAAATTCTGGCTGGTTTACCTCGCCACCCATGCCTAGCTGATCGACGACGACACAGCGCGGCGTCGGGTTATCCAGCGCCCCTTTTTGCGTCACCGGTCACACATCAGGCCCGCATCGCAATCCTGTGCCATTTCGGGATGGTTAAGCGCCTGCGCCTTACGCGCGCCCGGCGGTTCGATACAGCCAGCGCCCATGCCATTGCCAAGGATGCGGAATTAACCGGTGCGCTTCGACGATCGCCTGATGACGGTGCTGGAGCAGCCAGCGAGCGACCCGCACGACCGCGCGGTGCGCTGGCGTCAGCTAGTCGACCTCGTCGCGCGCGCCGGCGGGCAAGTCGCCAATCCGCTGGTCGAGCAGGCGTTGCAGCTGATTCGGTCCGAGCGCGCCCTGGTCGACGCCGCGCTGCGTTCGGCCGCGGCACGAGCGGTCGCGGCCCTGCCGTTGCCGTACGAACTGGTGGCTTTGTTCGCCACCGACACGCTGGCGGTGTCGGCGCCGATGCTGGCGGCGGCCCGGCTCGAACCCGCTGAATGGCAGCGGCTGCTCGGCCTCGCCGATGACGAGACGCGCCAATTCATCGCCACGCTCCATCCCGACATTCCCCCGCCGCCAGCCGTTGCTGAGGCGAGCGTGGAAGAGCCGTTCGTGGAGCAGGCAATTGCCCGCGACCAGGCGATCCCTTCGATCAGCGACGTCGTCGCGCGGATCGAGCGCTTGCGCCGCGGCCGAATGCCACCGCCGTCCGGTTTCGTAGCCGACCAAGGCTCGCTTGCAGTTCCGGGTGGGGCACCGTCACTATTCCGCTGGGAATGCGGTCCCTCGGGCGAGATCGCCTGGGTCGAGGGCGCGCCGCGCGGACCGCTGATCGGCCGTTCGATCGCCCGGGCCGAAGAAGGCGAAGGCGTCGACGAGGAGGTAGAGCGAGCGTTCGCGATGCGCGCCCCGTTCCGCGACGCGATACTTTCGCTACCGGGCGAGGGGGTGCTTGCCGGCGCGTGGAAGATCAGCGGCGTACCCGCGTTCGAACCCTCGGACGGCCGCTTTGCCGGCTATCGCGGGATCGCCCTGCGCGAAACCAATGGCGGCTATGACTCCGCGCTCAATGGCCAGCACCCGTTGCTCAGCGACCCCAATTCCCTGCGCGAACTGGTCCACGAGATCAAAACGCCGCTGAACGCGATCATCGGCTTTGCCGAGATCATCGACAGCCAGCTGCTCGGGCCCGCCGACCGGCAATATCGCACCCGCGCGGCCGAGATCGTCGCCCAGGCCAAGCTCTTGCTGTCGGCGATCGACGATCTGGATTTCGCCGCCAAGCTGCAGGCCGACCGCAATCGCCCCGGCAGCGGCACCGATCTCGGCATGCTGCTTGAGCAGATCGCGGCGGCGATGCGCCAGGGTGCGTCGGCCAGCGCTCCTTATCTCGACCTCGCGATTGAAACTCGCAAGCGCCGTTGCGCCCTCGAACCGGCGCTGGCCGAACGGCTGGTGACACGATTTTGCGATGCGCTGTTCGGCGCCGCGGCCGATGGCGAGCAACTCGTCGTCCACCTCGACAACCGCTCCGGCCGGTGCTTGCTGTGGGTCCGACCGCCACCGCAACTCGGAGCGGGAGACGGCGATGCCGCCAGTGTCAGCTTCGGCCTGCGCCTGGTCCGGGGCCTGGCGCGGATCGCCGGCGGCGACCTGACCATCACCAAAGCCCGCATCACCTTGGCATTGCCTGAGCTGTAATCCGGCGGAACTGTAAGCGGCTTGCGTGGCCGGTCCCGGCACCGCTATCGCTGGCGGGCCGGGCGGGGCCTGTAGCTCAATGGTAGAGCCGGCCGCTCATAACGGCTAGGTTGGGGGTTCGAGTCCCTCCGGGCCCACCGGCGTCATTTCAATATCTAACACCCGAGCCG
>JBDSNQ010000130.1:0-2035 GCA_039915275.1 Sphingomicrobium sp. | reverse complement strand
CGCCTCGCCTCGAGCTTGCCCGGCGGCCCGCTCGAGCAGCGCTACCCGAGTGTCGGCGGCGCGCGCTTCGGCCCGGGCGCGGCTCAGCGCCTGGTCGACGGTCTCGGTCTCGATTTGCACCGGCGCGCTCGCCGCCAGCAGCAGCGGCGCGACGAGCAGCAAAGGCGCGAAGCGAGTCATCCCTCGCGATGATAGGGATGGTTGGCGAGGATGGAAGTCGCTCGGAACAATTGCTCGGCGAGCATCGCCCGGACCATCAAATGCGGCCAGGTCGCCGGCCCGAACGACAGCAACAGGTCGGCCCGGGCGCGGTCGGCGTCGCCATGGCCATCGGCCGCGCCAATCAGGAACCGCGCTTCGCGCTTGCCGCCGTCGCGCCAGCTTTCGAGTTTGCGCGCCAAATCGGTCGAGGACAGCGCGGTCCCTCGCTCATCGAGGACGATGGTGACGCTATTGGGTGGGGGCGGCGGCGATGGGCTGCGCTCGCCAAGCTCGGTGACCTTGGTCGGCCAGGCAATGCGTTTCAAATAGCGCTCGACCAGCTCGGCTTCCGGCGAGGCGCCGATCTTGCCGTGGGCGACAATGTGCAGGCGCATCTAGCGCGAATAAAGCCCGGTCGTGAATGGCCGGGTCAGCGCGTTGGCGAACCCGTCATAGATTGCGCGCGCCGCCTCGGCGATGGTCCGCGGCCGGTTGGCTCCACCACGGGCGAACACCGCGACTACGATGCGATGGCCGTCGGGCATGGTGATGAAGCCGACGTCATCGGTCAGCCCGTCGAGCGTGCCGGTCTTATGTTCGACCGGCGTGCCAATGGGCAGCAGCGCGCGGATGCGGTTTTTGCCGGTCTGGCATCGGCTCATCAGGCCCAGCAGATAATCGCGGCTTGCGGGCTTGATCAGCTCGGCCTTGTAGATTCGCTTCAGCAGCTCGACCATCGCCTGCGGCGTGCTGGAATCGCGACGGTCCCACAAATTGCGCCGGTCGCTCAAGAGCTGGGCAATGGTGCGATCGACGCGCACCCCGGTCATCCCATTATCCTGCAGCCAGCCATGGACCGCGCGCGGGCCGCCGATGTCCTTCAACAGGATATCGGTCGCCTGATTATCGCTGTGGATCAGCATCTTCTCCATCAAGCTGCGCGCCGACTGGCCGCCGATCCGGTCGTCGAGCGAGCGCCGGCCATGATCGACCTGCGCCAGATAGAGGGCGGCGACCGCGACCTTGACCGTGCTGGCCATCGGGAACGGCTCATTGCCGCGGATGCTGACGCTGGTGCCGTTGGTGAGGTCAAGCGCGGCGATGCCGACGTCGCCCGAGGCCCCGGCGACCAGGAACGACAGCTGTCGCTCGAGGCTCATCAGGCTCGGCGAGGATTCCGCCGACGCCGGCTGCACGGACAGAGCCGCCAGCCCAAGGAAACAGGCAATCAATCGCATCGCTTTACCCGTTTTGAGCGGTGGCACCCAGATTGGGCTCATCGCCGAATGCCCACATACGCTCCAAATTGTAAAAACTTCTAACTTCGGGGCGAAATAAATGCACGATGACGTCATCGGCGTCGATCAGCACCCAGTCCGCGGCGGGCAGCCCTTCGAGCCGCGGCGAGCGGCCGACGCGGTCCTTGATCCGCTGGGCGAGTTTGGTCGCCATCGACGCCACCTGGCGCGTCGAGCGGCCCGAGGCGATCACCATATGATCGGCGATGCTCGATTTGCCCGACAGCGGGATGGAGATGACCTCGACCGCCTGGTCGTCATCGAGCGACTGGAGGACGAGACGGTGGAGCTCCTCGACGTCGTTTACGGGCGGGCCGTTGGCGGTCCCGCTGCTCGAACTAACTGGTGGACGATCGGGCAAGTGGTCTCCTGACTGATGATGGCGCGCCATCGCTATGGGATTGGGACCGGCGCGATTGCGGACGGCGGTGCCAGTTGGGGTCAAGCGCGCGCAAGGCAGTGGCGGACGTCGGATCGGGCGGCAGGCGAAGCAGCAAAATCGCCGGTGCACTCCAATCCGTCCAGTTGCGTGCCTG
>JBDSNQ010000019.1:0-6985 GCA_039915275.1 Sphingomicrobium sp. | reverse complement strand
GCCGACGTGATGGTGATCCCGCGCTCTTGCTCCTGCTCCATCCAGTCCATGGTCGCGGTGCCCTCATGGACCTCGCCGATCTTGTAGGACTTGCCGGTGTAATAAAGGATGCGCTCGGTGGTCGTGGTCTTGCCGGCGTCGATGTGCGCCATGATGCCGATGTTGCGATAGCGTTCGAGCGGATGGCTGCGGGCCATTTCTTAGGTTTCCTTGGCGATGCGGGGAGCCGGCGAACCGGCGCTCCTCACAATATAGGTGGCAAATTTACCAGCGGTAGTGGCTGAACGCGCGATTGGCTTCGGCCATGCGGTGCGTGTCTTCGCGCTTCTTGACCGCATTGCCGCGGTTCTGCGAGGCGTCCATCAGCTCGCCCGAAAGCCGCGCCGACATGGTTTTTTCCGACCGCGCCCGCGCCGCCGTGATCAGCCAGCGGATGGCCAGCGCCTGGGCGCGCTCGATACGAACCTCGACCGGCACCTGGTAAGTCGCACCACCGACGCGGCGGCTGCGGACCTCGATGCCCGGCTTCACGTTGTTCAAGGCCTCGTGGAAGACCTGGATCGGGTCCTTCTTGAGCCGCGCCTCGACGCTCTCGAGGGCGCCATAGACAATGCCTTCGGCGACCGACTTCTTGCCGTCGAACATAACCGAATTCATGAACTTGGACAGCACCTCATCCCCAAATTTGGGATCGGGCAGGATTTCGCGCTTTTCTGGGCGGCGACGACGGGACATAATTTCTTACCCTTCTCTTCAGTCTGGTCCGGAACCTGTCCGGGACTTACTTCTTGATTCGTCACCCCGGCAAAGGCCGGGGTCTCAGGACGGAAAGGCGCCGAGCCCTGCCCCCTGGGGTCCCGGCCTGCGCCGGGATGACGTGCTATTTAGGACGCTTTGCGCCGTATTTGGAGCGCGACTGGCGGCGGTCCTTGACCCCTTGGGTGTCGAGCACACCGCGCAGCACATGATAGCGCACGCCGGGAAGATCGCGGACACGGCCGCCGCGGATCAGCACGACGCTATGCTCCTGGAGGTTGTGGCCCTCGCCGGGGATGTAGCTGATCACTTCGCGCTGGTTGGTCAGGCGGACCTTGGCGACCTTGCGCAGCGCCGAGTTCGGCTTTTTCGGAGTGGTCGTATAGACCCGGGTGCAGACGCCGCGCTTTTGCGGGTTCTGCTCCATCGCAGGGACCTTAGACTTGGCCTTCTGCGGTTCGCGACCCTTGCGGATCAGCTGGTTAATCGTCGGCATGAAGCCTTCACCTTTCTGTGCCGGAAAACATCCGGCGGTTACTTTGCTCGAACGCAAAGCGCGAAGGCGTGCGGCAAGCGATTGGCCTGCCGGGCCTTCACAACATCGAGCAATGTTCAGCTCTTGCCCAGCGGGGAAACGCAAATCGACGCCCCGCGGACGACCGGCCCAATAGCGGGGGGAGCGCGAAGGGTCAACCGCGCACCCGCCGCAAATTCCGGGGGCGGCAAGACCTTACTGATCGGGCTGGCGACGGTCGGCGGCCGCCCGAGCCTGGGCCCAGCTGAAGCCTAGGCCACCTGCACAGGCCGGGGGCCCCGCGCCTTTCGGCCGAATGCGCGTGGCTGCCGAACGAAAGGTTGGGCGTCGAACAATTGCTCGAGCGGCGGTCCATCCAAAACCGGCTCCTCAATCGCCACCGGTTCGGGGCGCTCGACCATTGGCGCGACGACCGCCGCCGCTTTCCTAGCTCTCCGGGCGGGTCGCTTTCTGGGTGGCTCCGCGACCGGTTCGGGCTCGGCTACGATGTCCGGTTCGCACGCGAAAACCGCTTCCGGCGCGACGATTTCGACTTCGGCTTGCGGCGCATCCACTACGGCGGCGATCGGTTGCGCCACGACTTCGTAGCGGTCGCGTGCGAACAGGCCGAACGACCAATAAAGCGCGAACAGCGCCATAATCGAAGCCGACGCCAGCAGCGACGGTGATCCGATCTCATCCCAGGCGCTGGCAAACGAGGCCGCGAGTCCCAGAGCGCAGAGGACCTCAAAAAGGACCCTCCCGCGCGAACGGTGGTGGCTGTGCATAGGCCTTCTCCCGTGCACGAGTGTGCGGCCTGGTCCCTACCTAAGGGTTAACGCGCGCTATTCCGTTGTCTTCCCATCCCATTCCTCATGGGTCGCTTCGGCGACCGCCTTGGTCGCCTCGACCAGTCCGTCGACGTGCTCGGGCGGGCCGTAAATGGTGTAGAGTTTGAGCGGCCCGTCGCCGGTGTTGCGGACATTATGGCGTGCGCCGGCCGGGACGATGACGGCGAAATCCTCCACGACCTTATTCTCGACCCCGTCGATATCGACCGCGCCCGAGCCTTGCTCGAAGCGGAAGAACTGGTCGCGGTCGGGGTGGACCTCGGCGCCGATCTCCTCGCCCGGCTGCAATGTCATCAGCACCAGCTGGAGATGCCCACCGGTGTAGAGCACGCGGCGGAAGTCATCATTCTCGACCGTCCGGGTTTCGATATTGTCGCAATAGCCTTTCACGTTGCATCCTCCTTCACCGGATCGTGGCCCCAGTTCATCAAACTGTAGCGCCACCGCGAGGTGTAGATATTGTCCGGGCGCTGGGCGGAATGGCGCCGCACATAGCCGACCACTTTGCGCATGTGTTGATAATCGTCGGCGGTGATCGCGTCACGCGTCTTGCGCAGGATCTGGACGATGCGCCGGCCGCTTGCGTGACCGACGCTTTCGGGGCGATCGCCGTTGACGCCTTTCCAGCCGACGGCGCGGCTCCCATCGCTCTCCAGCCAGCGTTCGATCTCGTCCGCCGCCATGTTCACCGCGCCCAAGAAATCGGCATAAATCTTGTCCCGATCGGGCGGCGCGGTCATGTCTTGCGTTCGTTGGCCGCGCCCTGCATCGGCCGCACGAACAACCGCCTGACCTCCGGCCAACGCTTGTGCGCCTCGACTTCGATTTCGTGGACGATCCGTTCGACCTCGCCGGCGGATATGCTGTTGAGGAAATCGACATTGACCATGGCCGTGATCTGGTCGGGCGCCGAATGAATGGTGATGACGTGGCCGACACCGACGATGCCGGGCTTGCCGCTGGCCAGCTGCCGAAGGCCTCGAACGACTTCGGGATCGGCCGCCTCGCCGATCAGCAGGCCCTTGGATTCATAGGCCAGCACCATGGCCGTGAAGCCGAGGATGACGCCGATGACGACCGAGGCGGCGCCGTCATAGAAGGGATTGCCGGTCCATTGCGACAGCATCAGGCCGACCGCGGCGGCGACGATGCCGGCCATCGCCGCGCCATTTTCGAGCAGGACGATGAATGACGCCGGGTCCTTCGAGCGGCGGATCGCTTCGATCCAGCCAAGCTTGCCCTTGGCGACCCTGAATTCACGAAACGCCTCAAGCGTCGACCAGCCCTCGAGCAGGAAGGCGATCAGCAGCACCGCATAAGCGACCAGCGGCGAGACCGCTTCCTCCGGCTCACGGATGTGGATGATGCCTTCGTAGATCGACACTCCGGCGCCGAGCGCGAACACCATGACGGCGACGACGAAGCTCCAGAAATAGAGTTCGCGGCCATATCCCAGCGGGTGGTATTTGTCGGCCGGCTTCTTCGACTGGCGGCGGCCCCAGATGAGCAGCAGCTGGTTGGTCGAATCGACCACGCTGTGGACGCCCTCGGTGAGCATCGCCGACGAGCCGGTGATCGCCGCCGCGGCGAACTTGGATACGGCGATCCCAAGATTGGCGCCGAACGCAATCAGCAGCGTGCGGTTGTTATGCGCCGCTCCGCTCATTGGGGCGCCACGCCGCCCTTCACCAGTCTGCCGCCTTTAACCACCGAGTCGACATGCTCGAGCACAGTGACGTCACGGGTCGGGTCGCCGGTGACCGCGATCAAATCGCCAAAAGCGCCGGGCGCGATGATCCCGACGTCGGGCCGCGCCAGCGCCTGCGAGGCGTTGCGCGTCGCCGCCTGGATCGCCTGCAGCGGGGTCATCCCCCATTGCACCATCTTGGCGAACTGCTTGCCATTGTTACCGTGCGGATAAATGCCGGCGTCGGTCCCGAACAGCATCTGTACGCCCAGCTGAACGGCGCGCTGAAAGGTCTGGCGCTGCTTGAGGCCGATCATCTTCTCCTTGTCCAAGCTTTCCTGCTCGGTGCCGTTCGAGGTGCCGGTGGCGAGGATGTAGTCGTCGTTATAGATATCCATGTCGAACCAGGTGTGATGCAGAATGGCGAGCTTCATCGTCGCCTCGCTGGCCAGGCTGGCGTGCTCGATGGTGTCGATGCCGGCGAGGATCGCGTCGCGGATGCCCTCGTCGCCATGGGCGTGCGCGGCGACCTTCAAGTGCAGCATATGCGCCTCGTCGGCGATCGCCTTCATCTCCTCGAGGCTCAATTGCTGGCCGCCGACGCTGTCGCCGAGCGAGAACACGCCGCCCGTCGCGCAGATCTTGATCACCTCGGCGCCATATTTGTGCAGCCAGCGGACCTTGGCGCGGGCCTCGCCGGGGCTGTCGATGACCGATTCCCATTTCTTGTCGTAGGAAGGCGGCAAGCCATTATCGTCGCAATGGCCGCCGGTGGCGCCGATCGCAAAGGTCGCGGGGACGATCCGCGGCCCTTCGATCCAGCCGCCGTCAATCGCCTGCTGCAGCCCGACATCGGCGAAGCCGCTCGAGCCGACGTTGCGGACCGTGGTGAAGCCCGAATCGAGTGTCTTTTTGGCATTGGCGACACCCACCGCCTGCCAGAAGCTGTCGGTATATTTGAGGCCCTGATAGCCGCCGATCTCGGCCAGGCTGGTGAGATGGACGTGCATGTCGATCAGCCCCGGCAGCAGCGTCCGCCCGGCCAGGTCGATATGCTTGACGTCCGCGCCCCAGCGCACCGTGCGCGCGTCGCTAATGCCGGTAATCCGCCCATCGTCGCCGATGAAGATCGCCGGATGCTCAACATAGCGACCGGTGGCGACATCGAGATAGCGATCGGCGGTGACAACCGTCGCGGCCAACGCCGGCACCGCACAGGACACGGCCGCGACGGCGGCGAGCAATAGGCGCTTCATGTTAGAATTCCCCCCAAAACAAATTCAAATGTGGATCACGCGCCCGTAGGCGGCGAGGACGCTTTCATGCATCATTTCAGACAAGGTCGGGTGCGGGAAGACGCTGGCGATAAAATCCTGCTCGACCAGCTCGGCAGTCTTGCCGATGGTGTAGCCCTGGATGAGCTCGGTGACTTCGGCGCCGATCATGTGCGCGCCCAATAATTCGCCGGTCTTGCCGTCGAACACGGTCTTCACGAAGCCCTCGGTTTCGCCCATCGCGATCGCCTTGCCGTTGCCGGGGAAGGGGAAGCGGCCGACCTTGACCTCATAGCCCGCGTCCTTGGCGCGAGCTTCGGTCAGGCCGACGCTGGCGATTTGCGGGCGGCAATAAGTGCAGCCCGGGATGTTGAGCACGTCCATCGCGTGCGGGTGCGCGTCCTTATTGCCCAGCGCCTGCGCAATCGCCTCGGCGGCGATGATCCCTTCGTGACTAGCCTTGTGCGCCAGCCACGGCGGCGCGGTGACGTCGCCGATCGCCCACAGGCCCGCGACATTGGTGCGGCACATCGGGTCGGTGTCGATATGGCCCTTGGTGGTTTTGACCCCCAGCGCCTCGAGGCCGATATTTTCGGTGTTGGGCGCGATCCCGACCGCGACGATGGCGTGGCTGAAACGGCGCTCAGCCGACTTACCGTCCTTGCCTTTAATGACCGCGACGACGCCCTTGGCATCGGCCTTGAGGCTCTCGACTCCGGCGGAGGTGAGGATTTCCATCCCCTGCGCGGTGACCGACTTGGTCAGCGCGCGGCTGACCTCGGCATCCTCGACCGGCACGATACGGTCGAGCATTTCGACCACCGTCACCTTGGCGCCCAGATCGTTATAGAAACTGGCGAACTCGATCCCGATCGCGCCCGAGCCGATGACCAGCAATTCGGTCGGCATGTCGATCGGCGCCATCGCGTGGCGATAGGTCCAGATGCGCTTGCCGTCGGCCTTGGCGAACGGCAGTTCGCGCGCCCGCGCCCCGGTGGCGATGATGATGTGCTTCGCGACCAGCTCGGTCGCTTTTCCATCCGCCGTCACCGTCATCTTGCCGGCGCCAGTGAGCTTCCCGTCACCCATGTAAACCGTGATCATGTTGCGCTTCATCAGCCCGGTAACGCCGCGGTTCATCTGCGCCGCCACATCGCGGCTGCGCGCGACCACTTTCTTGAGGTCGAACCCGGCTTTCCCAGCCGACAATCCAAAGCTTTCGGCATGCTTGATGTGGTGGAAGATCTCGGCCGATCGCAGCAGCGCCTTGGTCGGAATGCACCCCCAGTTAAGGCAAATCCCGCCCAACACCTCGCGCTCGACGATCGCGCATCTGAGGCCAAGTTGAGCCGCGCGGATCGCCGCCACATACCCCCCGGGGCCGGAGCCCAGCACGATAAGGTCGTAGGTTTCAGCCATTTCGGACTCCAAGCCCCTCACCCCTTGCGGGAGAGGGTCTAATCATTGCCAATTTCCCGCGGTCGATCATCCGAACCCAACGCCACAAATGTAAACCGTCCGCTGCCGACCTTGATCTCGCCGTCCCCGTCGCGCTCGCGGGCCACCGCTTCGACCGTGATGGTCATTGAGGTGCGACCCTGCTTTTCAAGGTCGGCGAAGATCGAGATTTCATCGCCGACTTGAGGTGCGCCGGGGAAGCGCAGTTCGTCGGCCGCGACCACCACCGCCTTGCCGCGAGTGTGGCGCGAAGCGAGGCTCCCCGCCGCCAGCGCCATCTGGCTCATCAACCACCCGCCAAACACGCCGCCATAAGGGTTGGTGTCCGCCGGCATCGCGGTGACGCGGATCGTGGGCGTGCGGTCAGGCAAGTTCGAGCCTCAGCTTCGGTGCCAATTGAAGAACGTCCGGAATCCCCATGCCGCGCCCAGAAAGACCGGGATCG
>JBDSNQ010000167.1:0-4176 GCA_039915275.1 Sphingomicrobium sp. | reverse complement strand
AAATCGATGCGGCGGATCAGTTCCGGCAGCTTAGCCAGCGTCCGGAAATCGCGGACCAGCCGGTCGGCGAGCGCGGCTTCGGGCCCCAACTCGCTGCGCACCCACTCCCGGAGGAACGGCTCGGCCGTCTCCCACATGTTGATGTCGGGATCGAGGTTGGTGGCAACCCCTTCTTCCATCACCATGGTCTTCTGCAGCAGCAGCAAATGCGGCTGGGTCGGCATGTCGAAATCGCGGGTGATCGCGAACAGGCTTTCGAGCATCCGCCCGACCGAGATGTCCTTGACCGGAAGTCCGCGGATCGGCTCGCCGGCGGCGCGCAATGCGGTCGCGAACTCCTCGACATTATGGTGCGGCGGCACATATTGCGCCTCGAAATGGATCTCGGCGACGCGGCGATAATTGCCGGTGATGAGGCCGTAAAGGATCTCCGCCAGCCACATTCGCGCGCGCCGATCGATCCGCCCCATGATGCCAAAATCGATCACTGCGATGCGGCCGTCGGGCAGCGCGAACAAATTGCCCTGGTGGAGGTCGGCGTGGAAAAAACCGTCGACCACTGCCTGGCGTAAGAATGCGCGGACCAGGATCGCGGCCAGCGCCGGACAATCGTGACCGGCGGCGACCAGCGCGTCGCGGTCGTTCAACTTGACTCCGTCGAGCCACTCCAGCGTCAGCACCCGCCGGGCGGTGCGCCGCCAGTCGATCTCGGGGACGAAGAAACCCGGCTCGGCGACCATGTTCTCGCGCAGTTCCGATGCCGACGCGGCCTCGCGTTGCAGGTCAAGCTCGCGCGCCGTCCAATTCTTGAAATGGGCGACCACCAGCCGCGGGCGCAGGCGCAACGCCTCGTCGCTCAGCCGCTCGACCTGGGCCGCGGCCCACTCATAAGTCTCGATCGCTTGCGCGAATTCCTGCTCAATCCCGGGCCGGAGCACCTTGACCGCGACGTCGCGCCCTTCGGTCGTCACCGCGCGGTGCACCTGCGCAATCGACGCCGAGCCGACCGGCACGGGATCGAAGCTGGTGTATAATTGGTCGAGCGGAGTGCCGAACGCGGCCTCAATCGCCGCCTTGATCGCCGGGAATCGGGTCGGCGGCAAATCGTCCTGGAGCCGCGACAGATTATCCGCGGCGCGCTCGCCAACCAGGTCGGGGCGGGTCGACAGCGCCTGGCCGAGCTTGATTGCGGCGGGGCCGATTTCCTGCAGCGCCTTGGCGTAATCCGGGGTTGCCGGGCTGCCGGCGCCGAAGCTGACGATCCGCACCAGCATCCGCACCTGGCGCGGGGTCAGCGGGTCGGCCTCGATGCCTTGCAAGGCGCCGTGGCGGGCCAGCGTCCGTCCCCATTTGAGGAGGCGCCACAAGTGGGTAACCGAAGCGGTCAAATCTTCCAGCCCGAGTGGATCGCGACTAGCCCGCCGAGCATCGGCTCTGCATTGGCGCGGGTGAAACCGGCGTCGGCGATCATCCGCCGGAACGCTTCGGGCCTGGGGAAGCGGCGGATCGATTCGACCAGATAGCGATAGCTTGCTTCGTCGTCGGCGACCACTTTGCCGATGCGCGGAATGACGGCGCTGGAATAGGCTTCATAGGCTTGCGCAAACCCCGGCCAGTCGCTGGTCGAGAATTCGAGGCAAAAGAAACGCCCGCCCCGCACCAGCACGCGATGGGCTTCGCGCAAAGCCGCCGGAATATCGGTCACGTTCCGGATGCCGAAGGCTATTGTGTAGGCATCGAAGCTGCGGTCGGCGAAGGTCAGCTTGGCCGCGTCCTCGACCTGCCAGCTGAGCCCGTCGACGCTGCGCTCTTTGGCCCGTTCCCGACCGACGCCGAGCATGTCGGGGTTGATGTCCGCGACCATCACCTGGGCGCCGCGTTTGGCGATGCGGAAGGCGACGTCGCCGGTGCCGCCGGCCATATCGAGAATGCGCTCGCCGGCCCGCGGTTTCAGCCGGGCGACGAAGCGGTCCTTCCACAATCGGTGCAGCCCGCCCGACATCAAATCGTTCATCAGGTCATAGCGACGGGCAACCGAGCTGAACACCGCGCCGACGCGGCGGGTCTTCTCGTCGGGGTCGACCAGTTCGTCGCCGAAATTCACTTTGTCGCTCATTGTGCGGTGCCTCTAGCCGCCTTGGCGTCCCTTCGCCATATCGCGGGCGATGCCCGAGCTTCCCGAAGTCGAGACCACCGTCCGCGGCCTGGCCCGCGTGCTCGAAGGGCGGCGCCTGACTCGCGTCGAGCCGCGGCGAGCGGATTTGCGCCGCCCATTTCCAAAAGACCTCGGCCAGCGGCTCACCGGAGCGATGGTCATCGGGCTTCGCCGACGCGCCAAATACGGTCTGATCGACACCGATCGCGGCGATACCTTGCTGTTCCACCTCGGCATGTCGGGACGGTGGCGGATCAATCCTGCCGAGATTGGCAAGCACGATCATTTGCTGCTCGAGACCGACGATGGTTGCCGCCTCGCGCTCAATGATCCGCGCCGCTTCGGTTCACTCGACCTGGTGCCGACCGCTGCGGTTGAGCAATGGGCGCCGATCGCCGCGCTCGGGCCGGAGCCGCTCGGCCTCGATGTCATGGATCTCAAGCGGCGCCTGAGCGGGCGGACGGCCGCGGTCAAGCTCTTGCTGCTCGACCAGCGGATCGTCGCTGGGCTGGGCAATATCTATGTCTGCGAAGCGCTGTTTCGCGCGGGTATCAATCCGCGCCGGGCGGGCGGGAAGCTGTCGCTTGAACGGCTGCGGCGGCTGGTGCCCGCGATCAAGGACGTGCTGGCCGAAGCGATCGAGGCGGGCGGGTCAAGCCTGCGCGATTTCTCCAGTCCGGACGGAGAGCTGGGCTATTTCTCCAAGAGCTTCGCCGTCTACGACCGCGAAGGCGAGCCTTGCAGCTGCGGCGGCCGGGTAAAGCGAATCGTCCAGGGCGGCCGCTCGACCTTTTATTGCCCGCGCTGCCAGCGGTAGTTTGTCGCTTCGCTCGCGGGCCGGCACAGCACTTCGCAACCAAAGCTCCCTTCGGTTGACCCGAATCGCCCTTGCCGGTAGGGGGAGCGCAACGCCGGTGCGGCCCATGGGCGCGCGCCGCTTTTCTTTTGACCTGACAGACCGAGGACTTTTCTTAAATGGCGAACACGCCGCAAGCCAAGAAGCGCATCCGCCGCAACGCCAACCGCGCCGAAATTAACGGCGCCCGAGTCGGCCGCATCCGGACCTTCATCAAGGCCGTCGAGTCGGCGCTCGAAACGGGCAAGAAAACCGATGCCGCCGAAGCCCTTAAAGCGGCCCAGCCCGAGCTTGCGCGCGGCGTTGCCCGGGGCGTCATCCACAAAAATACCGCTGCCCGCAAATTCTCGCGGCTGTCCAAAAGAGTCGCGTCTTTGGGTTAAAACCCCGCCTCAAAAAGGGACTGTAAAGCGAGCCTACACGACGGGCCAATTGGGTCTCGAATCGGGACCATCAAAAAAGCGAGCATTTCCGGCGATTCGCGGAATCGGTAAATTCCGATCTCATGCTAAATCCGCAGTTTTCTGCGGTTGTCCCGGCTTTCCGAGACTTTTCACTGTCAAGTCTCATTATTTCACTTTTGTGAAAAAACATTGCTTGAAAGCTTCGCCCTAGGCTTCCAGAAACACTCTTTCCGGACGCGAGTCTGCGTCGGGGGGCTAGAGAGACAAGCAGCCGTTGGCGCCACGACCATGGTCGGGCGTAAGGGCTTCTTATTGTCTCGGTCAACTGGGGAGGAGGCAGGCGAGCACGTGCAAGGCGATCGGTCCATCTTGTCCCCGGAGCTCGCGGACGCGCCTATCGCAGCACCCCTCGAAGCCGCTTGGGATTCGATTCGCGGCGGCCTTCGCCGGGACCTCGGCGTGCGCACCTTCGACGGCTGGCTGAAACCTGCCACCTTGGGCGCGTTCGAGCCCGACAGCGGCAGCCTCGAAATCCTCATGCCGAGCCAGTTCATGGCCGACTGGGTCCGCTCCCATTTCGGCGAGCGGCTGACGCTGGCGTGGAAGACGGTGCTGCCGATCGTCCGCGAAGTGCGAGTCGCCGCCGCCGCCGACGCGCCACGGCCGTCGCCGTTGCTGATCCTCGAGGACATGCCCGCGCCGCCGGTCCCCGTCCGCGATCCCTCAGCGCCCAATTTCGACCCGCGCTATCGGTTCGAGAC
>JBDSNQ010000270.1:0-6897 GCA_039915275.1 Sphingomicrobium sp. | reverse complement strand
AGCGGGCATCGCCGTAGAAGGTCAGGAAAATCAGTCGCCAGGAATAGAAACTGGTCAGCAACGCGGCCAGCGCGCCCAAGAAGAAAGCAATGCCGCCGTGGACGGTGCTGCTGGCGTTGGTCGCTTCGAGGATCGCATCCTTCGACCAGAATCCGGCGAAACCGATCCCGCCTATGCCGACGCCGGTGATTGCCAGCGTGCCGATGACCATCACCCAGAAGGTGATCGGGATCTCCTTCCGCAACGCGCCGTAGTATCGCATGTCCTGTTCGTGGTGCATCGCGTGGATGACGGACCCCGCGCCGAGGAACAGCAGCGCCTTGAAAAAGGCGTGGGTGAACAGATGAAACATCGCCGCGCCGTAGGCGCCGACGCCCGCCGCGAAGAACATGTACCCGAGTTGCGACATGGTCGAATATGCGATCACCCGCTTGATGTCATTCTGCACCGTGGCGACGGTGGCGGCGAAGATCGCGGTTGCCGCGCCGACATAGGTCACCGTGGCGAGCGCAGTCGGCGACACTTCGAACATCGGCGACAAGCGGCAGACCATGAAAACGCCCGCAGTAACCATCGTCGCGGCGTGGATCAGCGCGCTGACCGGGGTCGGGCCTTCCATCGCGTCGGGCAGCCAGGTGTGGAGGCCCAATTGCGCCGATTTGCCCATCGCGCCGACGAACAGCAGCAGGCACAGCAGGGTCATGGTGTCGGCCCGCATTCCGGCTAACCCAATGGTCGAACCGGCCATGTGCGGCGCGGCGGCGAGGATCGCCGGGATAGAGACCGTGCCGAACACCAGGAAGGTCCCGAAAATGCCGAGGCTGAAACCGAAATCGCCGACGCGGTTGACGACGAACGCTTTCAAGGCCGCGGCGTTGGCCGACGGCTTATGGTACCAGAATCCGATCAGCAAATAGGATGCGAGGCCCACCCCTTCCCAGCCGAAGAACATCTGGACGAGGTTGTCGGCGGTGACCAGCATCAGCATGGCGAAGGTGAACAGCGACAGATAGGCGAAGAAGCGCGGCTGGCCCGGGTCCTCCTCCATATAGCCCCAGCTGTAGAGATGGACGAGGCTCGAGACAGTAGTGACGACGACCAGCATGACCGCGGTCAATGCGTCGACGCGGAGCGCCCATTCGACCTGCAAATTGCCCGAGGTGAACCACGGCGCGATATGCTCGACCCAGCCGCCGGTGGTTGTGCCGAAGACGAAGCCCAAGAAGATCGGCCAGCTCAGCGCCGCGCCGATGAACAACGCCGCCGTGGTGATCAGCTTGGCCGCGAAGGCGCCGATCCAGCGACCGCCCAATCCGGCGACGATCGCTGCGATCAGCGGCAGGAAGACGATCAGTTTGATGGCGCCCGGGATCATCAGCCGTGCATCCGGTTGACGTCGTCGACCGCGATCGAGCCGCGGCGGCGGAAGAAGACGACCAATATGGCGAGGCCGATGGCGGCTTCGGCGGCGGCGACGGTGAGCACGAACATCGCCATCACTTGGCCCGTCAAATCACCGAGGAACGCCGAGAAAGCCACGAGGTTGAGGTTGACGCTAAGCAGGATCAGCTCGATCGCCATCAGCATCAGGATGACGTTGCGGCGATTGAGGAAAATGCCGAGCACGCCCAGCACGAACAGGATTGCGGCGACAGTCAAATAGTGGGCCAAGCCAATCACAGCTTCATCCCCTCGCCGACCCCGGGCCGCATATTCTTGACCGCATCCCTGGGCCGGCGGGCGATCTGCTTCGAGATATTCTGGCCGCGCACGTCGCCGCGGCTGCGGTGGGTAAGGACGATGGCGCCGATCATCGCCACCAGCAGGATCAGCCCGGCGATTTCGAACGGGAACAGGTATCGGCTGTAGAGCATCTCGCCGAGGCCGACGATGTTGGGCTGCGAGGCGACCGGGATCGCGCCCGAGCCAGGCGCTGCGTTATGCGCGCTGACGGCGATGACGGTCTCCGCCAGCAGGACCAGCGCGACCAGCAGCCCGAACGGCAGGTTTTTCGTGAAGCCTGAGCGCAATGACGCGAAATCGACGTCGAGCATCATCACCACGAACAGGAACAGCACCGCGACTGCGCCGACGTAGACTATCACCAGCAGCATGGCGATGAACTCGGCCCCGACCAGCAGCATCAGGCCCGCGGCGTTGAAGAACGCCAGGATCAGCCACAGCACGCTGTGCACCGGGTTGCGCGCGAAAATCACCGCCAGCGCCGGCAGGATGGTGAGCGCCGCGAACAGATAAAAGGCGAGAATGGCGATCATGACGGCTCCCCCAAGCCGTCACCCTGAACTCGTTTCAGGGTCCATTTCGCCACCCCCACCGCACGTCCCCACGATGGATGCTGAAACAAGTTCAGCATGACGGTTGAGTGCGCATATCGGGAGCCCTGTTGCATCATGCCCCTCATCGATACGGCGCGTCGGCGGCGAGGTTCGCGACGATCGCTTGTTCCCAGCGGTCGCCGTTGGCGAGCAATTTACTCTTGTCGTAGAGCAGCTCCTCGCGCGTTTCGGTCGCGAACTCGAGGTTCGGCCCTTCGACGATGGCATCGACCGGGCACGCTTCCTGGCACAGCCCGCAATAGATGCATTTGACCATGTCGATGTCGTAGCGGGTGGTGCGGCGGCTGCCGTCCTCGCGCTCCTCGGCCTCGATGGTGATCGCGAGCGCCGGGCAGATCGCCTCGCACAGCTTGCAGGCGATGCAGCGCTCCTCGCCGTTGGGATAGCGGCGCAACGCATGCTCTCCGCGAAAGCGCGGGCTCTGCGGGTTCTTCTCATACGGATAATTGATCGTCGCCTTAGCCTTGAAGAAATAGCGCAACGTCAGCGCATGGGCGCGAACGATCTCCCACAAGGTGAAGGCCTTGAGCCAGCTGAGCGGGTTCATGGCGCAACTCCATAACGGGTCAGCATAAGCCAGCCCGAGACAATCACGACGAAAGCGAGGCTCAGCGGCAGGAAGATTTTCCAGCCGAGGCGCATCAGCTGATCGTAACGGTAGCGCGGCACGGTCGCTTTCACCCAGCCGAAGACGAAGAAGAACAATAGCATCTTGGCGAACAGCCACAGTATGCCGGGGATCCAGTAGAGCGGCGCCCAGTTCACCGGGGGCAGCCAGCCACCCCAGAACAGGATGGCGTTCAGCGCGCACATCAGCAGCACGTTGGCATATTCGCCGAGCCAGAAGAGCGCGAAGCTCATCGACGAATATTCGGTCTGGTGGCCGGCGACGAGCTCGCTCTCCGCCTCGACCAGGTCGAACGGGGTGCGGAAGGTCTCGGCCATCGAGCTGATCAGGAACACCACCGCCATCGGGAACAGCAGGGGATTGAAGCCGAAACCGTTGAGCAAGCCGAAGCCGATGTTGCCGTGCTGGGCGAGGACGATGGCGCTCAAATTGAAGCTGTCGGCGTAGAGCACGACGCTGATCAGCACGAAGCCGATCGACACTTCGTAGCTGACCATCTGCGCCGCCGCCCGCAGCGCCGAATAGAATGGATATTTGGAGTTGGACGCCCAGCCAGCGATGATCACGCCGTAAACGCCCAGCGACGAGGCAGCGAGGATGTAGAGCAGGCCGACGTTGATGTCGGTCAGCACCACGCCCGGCGCGAACGGGATTACCGCCCACACGATCAATGCGACGGTGAAGGTGATGATCGGCGCCAGCAGGAACAGGCCGGGGTTGGCGCTGGTCGGGATGATGGTTTCCTTGAGGAACACCTTCAAGCCGTCGGCGAAGCTTTGCAGCAGGCCCCAGGGTCCGACCACATTGGGCCCGCGGCGCAGCGCGATCGCCGCCCAGATCTTGCGCTCGGCATAAATGATCATCGCGACGGCAAGCATCAGCGGCAAGGCAATGACCAGGATGCCGATGACGGTCGCCAACAGCCACGACCATTCGTAGGTCAGGTGCCAGGTTTGGAACCAGGCGGTCATTCCGCCGCCTCCGCGATTGGGCCGCCGTGGAGCAATTCCTCGGAGCAGCGGCGCATGGTCGGGCTGGCGCGGGTGATGGCGTTGGTCAGATAGAAATCGGCGATCGGATAACGCACCGGCCCCGCCGCCTTGGCGTCAAGCTTAAGCGGCGCCCACGGCAGGTCGATCAAGCCGTCGCGGCCGAGTTCGGGATGCTCGCGGACCATGCGTTTGCGCAGCTGGTCGAAGCTGTCGAACGGCAGCTTCTTGCCAACCAGCTCGCTGACCGCGCGCAGGATAGACCAATCTTCGCGCGCCTCGCCGGGCGGGAACACGGCGCGTTCGCCGCGCTGCACCCGGCCTTCGAGGTTGACGTAGGTGCCGTGCTTTTCGGAATAAGCCGCGCCCGGCAGCACCAGATCGGCGCTCGCCGCCCCGGCGTCGCCATGATGGCCGATGTAGACCTTGAAAGCCCCGGGAAAGCAGTCAGACGCGACTTCGTCGGCGCCGAGCAGAAGCACAACTTGCGGCTTGGCCTTGGCGATGTCGGCGATGCCGCCGGGTTGCGCGTAGCCAAGCACTAGCCCAGCCATCCGCGAGGCCGCGGTGTGGATCACGTTGAAGCCGTTCCATCCGTCACGCACCAGCTTGAGCGGCCCGACCAAAGCCAGCGCCGGACCTAGCGCATTGGCCGCCAGTGCGCCCGGCCCGACAATTACCGCGGGCCGCTCGGCACTCGCAAATATCTGAGGCACTTTCTTCGGGAGCTTCTTCAACAGCTTGAGATCATTGTCGATCCATTGGACACGCATGCCCAGATCGACTTCGGGCCCAATCCCGAAAATCTTGGCGCCCTTGCGCTGGGCCTTGCGCAGCCGGGTGTTGATCAGCGGCGCTTCCCAGCGCGGGTTGGTGCCGACCAGCAGCACCGCGTCGGCCGTCTCGATCCCGGGAATCGTCGAATTGAATGCCACCGCCGCCAGGCTCGACACATCATAAGCGAGCCCGGTCTGCCGTCCCTCGAGCAAGGTCGACCCCTGCCCCGCCAGCAACGCTTTGGCCGCATACATCGTCTCGGCGTCGAGCAGATCGCCCGCGATCGCCGCGACGCTCGGACCGGCCTTATCGAGCTCCTTGGCCATCACATCGAGCGCCTCGCCCCAGCCGACTTCGCGCAACTTGCCCTTCTCGCGCACCCACGGCCGGTCGAGCCGGCCGCGCACCAGCGCGTCGACGTGGTGGCGGGTCTTGTCGTGGATCCACTCCTCGTTCACGTCCTCGTTGATGCGCGGTAGGATGCGCATCACCTGGCGCTGGCGGACGTCGAGGCGGATGTTGCTACCGACCGCGTCCATGACGTCAATTGCCGGCACCCGGCGCAGCTCCCATGAGCGGCTCTCGAAAATCTGCGGCTTCTGTAGCAGCGCCCCGACCGGGCAGATGTCGGCGAGGTTGCCCGACAGCTCGGACGTCACCGCCCGCTCGAGGTATGACGTGATCTGCGCATCTTCGCCGCGGTACAACATGCCCAATTCGGGCACGCCCGCGACCTCCTCGGAGAAGCGGATGCAGCGCGTGCACTGGATGCAGCGGGTCATCGCGGTCTTGATCACCGGACCCATATATTTGTCTTCGATCGCCCTTTTATTCTCCTCGAAGCGGGTGAAGCCGCGGCCATAGGCCATCGCCTGGTCCTGGAGGTCGCATTCGCCGCCCTGGTCGCAGATCGGGCAGTCGAGCGGGTGGTTGATGAGCAGGAACTCCATCACCCCCTCGCGCGCCTTTTTGACCATCGCGGTGTCGGTGCGGATCATTTGCCCGTCGGCGGCGGGCAACGCGCAGCTCGCCTGCGGCTTGGGTGGCCCCGGCGCGACCTCGACCAGGCACATCCGGCAATTGCCGGCGATGCTGAGGCGTTCGTGATAGCAGAAGCGAGGAATCTCCTTCCCCGCCAGCTCGCACGCCTGGAGCACGGTCGCCCCCTGCGGGACCTCGATCTCGATGCCGTCGACGGTGACTTTAGGCATCGTCGCCACCTTTCGGCTCGTCGGGCTTCTCGTGTCGCGTTTCGATGGTCGTGATGCGGGGGCCCGACCGCTGCGACGCGAGCAGCGCGGCAATGATCGCGGTCGCCACGGCGACGACGATGATGATCTGCGTTGTGGTCACTCCGCCGCCTCCAGCATGGTGCGGCCGGCGCGTTCGGCGATGCGGCGCTCGATTTCGGGGCGGAAGTGCTTGACCAGGCCCTGGATCGGCCAGGCGGCGGCGTCGCCCAAAGCGCAGATGGTGTGGCCCTCGATTTGCTTGGTGACATCGAGCAGTTTGTCGATGTCGCCGACTTCGGCGTCGCCAGCGCGCAGTTTCTCCATCATCCGCCACATCCAGCCGGTGCCTTCGCGGCACGGGGTGCACTGGCCGCAGCTCTCGTGCTTGTAGAAGTAAGAGATGCGGCTGATGGCGCGGACGATGTCGGTTGATTTGTCCATGACGATCACCGCAGCGGTCCCGAGGCCGCTTCCCAAGGCCTTCAACCCGTCGAAATCCATCGGCGCGTCGATAATCTCATGCGCCGGGACCAAAGGCACCGACGACCCGCCGGGGATCACCGCGAGGAGGTTATCCCAGCCGCCGCGAATACCGCCGCCGTGCAGGTCGATCAGCTCGCGGAAGCTGATGCCCATCGACTCCTCGACCACGCACGGCGTGTTCACATGGCCCGACAGCTGGAACAGCTTGGTGCCTTCGTTCTTGGGATTGCCGATGCCCGCGAACCACGCCGCGCCGCGGCGCAGGATGGTCGGCACGACCGCGATCGATTCGACGTTGTTCACGGTCGTCGGGCAGCCGTAGAGGCCCGCGCCGGCCGGGAACGGCGGCTTGAGGCGCGGCAAGCCCTTTTTGCCCTCGAGGCTTTCGAGCATCGCGGTCTCTTCGCCACAGATGTAGGCGCCGGCGCCGC
>JBDSNQ010000067.1:0-3262 GCA_039915275.1 Sphingomicrobium sp. | reverse complement strand
GCCCGCCTCGCCGCCCTCGCGCAGGCCGCTGGCCTCGACGGCATCGTTTGCTCGGGCGACGAAGTCGGTGCCGCCCGCAAGGCTTGGCCCGACGGTTTCTTCGTCGTCCCCGGCGTCCGGCCGCAAGGCGGTGGGGCCGCCGACCAAAAGCGCGTCGTCACGCCGCGTTCGGCGATTGATTCCGGGGCCTCGATCCTGGTCATCGGCCGGCCGATCACCGAGGCCGATGATCCGTCCGCCGCCGTCCGGGCGATCGCCGCCACCCTCTGAAGTGGACAAAAGCCGGCGATTGCGCCTAGCGGAGCGGCTCAAAAGCATGAGGATTTGAATGAGCTGGTTGAGCCGGGTTAAAAAGGGCATTCCGTTCCTGCCCAAGCGCCAGACGACCGACAATCTCTGGCACAAATGCGTCAAGTGCGGGACGATGGTCTTCTTGAAGGAATGGGAGGACAACCTCCGCGTCTGCCCACGCTGCGACCACCACGACCGGATCGGGCCCAAGGTCCGGTTCGAGCAACTATTCGACGCCGCCAAATATGAGCTGCTGCCAAGCCCCGAAGTGCGCGAGGACCCGCTGCGCTTCCGCGACACCAAGCGCTATACCGACCGGCTGAAGGAGGCGCGGGCCAAGACCGGCGAACGCGACGCCTTGCTCATCGCGCGCGGCACGGTCGATGACCAACAGGTCGTTGCCGCAGTCCAGGATTTCGCCTTCATGGGTGGCTCGATGGGGATCGCGGTCGGCGCCGCCTTCTTGACCGGCGTACGCGCCGCCATCGCCGACCATTGCCCGTTCATCATCTTCACCGCCTCGGGCGGCGCCCGGATGCAGGAGGCGGCGCTGTCGCTGATGCAATTGCCGCGCACCATCGCCGCTTTGGCCGAACTGCGCGAAGCCGGCCTGCCCTACATCGTCGTCCTGACCGATCCGACCACCGGCGGCGTCACCGCCTCCTACGCCATGCTCGGCGACGTCCAGCTCGCCGAGCCGGGTGCGCTGATCGGTTTTGCCGGCCAGCGGGTGATCGAGCAGACCATCCGCGAGAAACTGCCCGAAGGCTTCCAGCGCGCCGAATATCTCCTCGAGCACGGCATCATCGACATGGTCGTCCCGCGCCATCAATTGCGCGAGACGCTGTCGCGGCTGATCGCCTACCTCGCACCGGAGAAGGCCGCGGCCTGATGGCCGATTTCGCGACCTCGTCGCATCCAGCAGTCCAGGCCCAGCTTGATCGCCTCGCTTTGCTCTCGTTCGGCGGCGACCGGCTCGGCCTCGACCGCATCACCCGCCTGCTCGACCGGCTCGGCCGTCCTCAGGATGCGTTGCCGCCAGTGTTCCATGTTGCCGGCACCAACGGCAAAGGCTCGACCTGCGCGTTCCTCCGCGCCGCATTGGAAGCCGCCGGCCACAGCGTCCACATGTTCACCAGCCCGCATCTGGTCCGCTTCAACGAGCGCATCCGGGTCGCCGGCCGGCTGATCGACGATGACGCCCTCGCCACACTGCTGGCCGAAGTGCTCGACGCTGGCGACTCGATCGACGCGACCTTTTTCGAGGTGACGACGGCGGTCGCCTTCGTCGCCTTCGCCCGCAACCCCGCCGACGCCTGCATCCTCGAAGTCGGCCTCGGCGGGCGGCTCGACGCGACCAACGTCGTAGCGCGGCCTGTGATTTGCGGCATCGCCGACCTCGCCCTCGACCACCAGCATTTCCTGGGCAATCGGCTGATCGACATCGCGGGAGAGAAAACCGGCATCGCCAAGCCCGGCGTGCCACTCGTCACCCAGCGTTATCCGCCGCTGATTGCCGCCCGAATCGGCGACCTGGCACAGGCGGCGGGGGCGCCGTGGCTTCCGCGCGGCCATGCGTGGGACATACGCGTGGTTGGCGAGCGCCTTCGCTATCGTGACGTCAAAGGCGCGATCAACCTGCCGGCGCCCGGCCTCACCGGCCGCCACCAGGCGCGGAACGCGGGGCTCGCCGTGGCGATGCTGCGCCATCAGAATGTGCTGGCGATCCCCGACGAGGCGATGGTTCAGGGGATCGGCTCGGCGCGATGGCCGGGTCGGCTTCAGCTGCTCGGCGACGGTCCCCTCACCGCCGCGCTGCCGGGCAAGCGCGTCTGGGTCGACGGCGGGCATAACCGCCATGCCGCCACGGCGATCGCCAAGGCGATGGCGTCCAAAGCTCCGTTCGACGTCATCTTCGCGCTGGGCGCGAACCGCCGCGTCGCCGATGTCCTCGGCCCGGTCGCCCCGTTGATCCGCAAGGCGCGCACCGTGCCATTGGTCGGGCACGCGCACATCGACCCGCGCAGTATCGCGATGATCGCGCAGGCCCGCGCCACCCCGCGCTTATGCTATCCGGACTTTACCCTCGAACAAGCGGTCGAGCGGCTCGCGAACGATCCCGACGCCGCCAACGACGTGCTGATCTTCGGCTCGCTCTACCTCGCCGGCCAGGCCCTCGCCGCCAATGGCGAAATCCCCGACTAGCCCTTCTGCTGGTCGACGCTGGCCGCGGTGTCGGCCCGCTCCTGCCGACCAACCGCGGCGACCCGCATCCCTTCGAGCACCACGAAGAGGATTGCGAAGGCGCCCGCCGCGGCGGTCCAGCGGAACACCGTCGCATAGCCGTAAATGTCGAACGCTTCCCCGGCGATGCCGCGCCCCAACGAGCCGATCAGGAAGGTCAGCGACGACAGCAGGGCATATTGCACCGCGGTGAAGTTCTTGCTGACGATGCCCGACAGATAAGCGACGAACGCCGCCCCGGCGATTCCGGTCGAGATATTCTCATAGGATATGGCGAGCAGCAGGCGCGTCATCCGCTCGTCGGAGCCAAGCGCCGTCGCCAGCCGGTCGAGGAACAGCACATGCCCGACCATGTCGATCCCTCCCCCGCCTTCAGCCAGATCAGCGTAAACGAAATTGCCGAACACTGGCAGGATTGCGCCGATCAATATGGTCGGGATGCGGCTGATGCGGAGGAACAAATAACCGCCCAGGCTGATCCCGATCATGGTCATGAAGATGCCGAAGACCTTCGACGCGAACGCCTCTTCGTCCTTCGAATAATGGAGGAAATCGAGGTAGAAGGGGAAGGCGAACGACGACCAGATATTGTAGCACAATGTGTAGCTGAGGATCAGCCCGAGCACGATCAGCACGCCCCAGCCGAGCCTGCCGGCGAGCTCCGACAAGGGTGAGACCAAGGCCACGTAAAGGTGATTGGCGGCCGTCCGCGCCGGCGTGTGATGCG
>JBDSNQ010000050.1:0-4461 GCA_039915275.1 Sphingomicrobium sp. | reverse complement strand
GCAGACCGCGCCCACTCGCAGCACAAGCGCGGTCGCCGCGACCCAATGGAAAATCGTCACGGCCGCCAACGCCGTCTTCCGCTAATCCTGCCTGAAGCGTCGTCCGAGCCCGATTTTTGGGAGCGGCGGGCGAGTCCGCATTGCGCACCGGCGACAGTTGAGCGCCGAGCGAGATCGCGATAATTATAACCAGACCGGTAAATAACACTTGACATCGTCACGCTCATTCGGTACATTGCGGGAATAGTGACAAGTTGCGAGTCGGGGCCTTCGACCCAATAGGGCGGCGCCTGACAAGCAGATCAAGGGCCGGGCGCCCTTCGACAGGCTCAGGATGGCTATGCGCAGCTCGAGATGATGATGCTCGAGCGCGCGCTCCACGGGGTCGAGAAGACCGTCGTGTTGAAGAGCGGCGAGACCAGGGTGATGCGCGAATATCCCGCAGGCAATGATGCGGCGGCTGTCGTTGATGACGCCCGAGGAGCAGCTGGAGTGGATGTCGAAATGTTCGCCGGCGGACGCGCTGCTGATCGATGCGGCGTTCGAAACCTGGGCGGCCAAGGGACAGATTGCGCCGAGCGCCGAGGGCTGGCGGGTGTGGCTGATGCTGGCCGGGCGGGGCTTCGGCAAGACCCGCGCCGGAGCGGAATGGATTTACCGGCTGGGGTGGGCGCGGCCGGTGCGGATTGCGCTGGTCGCGGCGTCGATCGACGAGGCGCGGGCGATCATGGTTGAAGGGCGGAGCGGGCTGTTGAGCGTGGCGCGGCGCCAGCGGCACCGGCTGAAATGGGAGCCGAGCCTGGGCCGGCTGACGTGGCCCAAAGGGAGCGTCGCCCAGCTCTATTCGGGCGACAGCGCCGATGGGCTGCGCGGGCCCGAACATCATTTCGCGTGGTGCGACGAGCTCGCCAAATGGCGCGAGGCCGACGCCGCCTGGGACAATTTGCAGATGGGGTTGCGGCTGGGGTTGCGGCCGCGCGCGCTGGTCACGACAACGCCCAAGCCGATCCCGCTGCTCGACCGCATCGGCGCGGACATAAAATGGACGATCACGACCAAGGGGAAATCGAGAAACAATATCAACCTGCCAAAGCAGTTCCTCGAGGTGATGATGGCGACCTATGGCGGAACGCGGCTGGGGGCGCAGGAGCTTGACGGCGAGCTGATCGCCCAGGCCGAGGGCAGCCTTTGGCCCAGGGATTTGATCGAGCGCAGCCGCTGTGTCGCGCCGAACGGTGAGTATGACCGGGTGCTGGTCGGGGTCGATCCGCCGGCCGGCGCGGGCGAGGGCAGCGACGCCTGCGGGATTGTCGTCGCCGGGCGGCTTGGAGAGAGGATCTATGTGCTGGCAGACGAGAGCTGCGAGGGATTGAGCCCCGAAGGCTGGGCCAATCGGGTGGCGGCGGCGGCGGCGCGCTGGAATACGGCGCAGGTCGTGGCCGAAGCCAATAATGGCGGGGCGATGGTCGAAAGCGTTTTGAAGGCCGCCGATCTCGGGCTCAATGTGCGGCTGGTCCATGCGTCCAAAGGCAAGGTGGCGCGGGCCGAGCCGATCGCGCTGAGGTTCGAGACCGGAAAAGCGTGGTTCGCGGGGATTTTTCCGAAGCTCGAGGCCGAGCTGAGCGGGTTGATCGCGGGGGGTGGTTACGAAGGGCCGGGGCGGTCGCCCGACCGGGCCGACGCGATGGTGTGGGCGATGACCGTGCTGAGCGAAACCAGGAGTGGGGTGCCGCGGGTGCGGCGGTTGTGATACGAGAGCAGGTCTCACGGGCGAGGGGGAACGCCAATGGCCACCATTGCAAAAGGATTTACCGGGACCGAGTCGCGGATCGACGTCTTGTCAGGCACGCCACGGGCCCATGTGATCGACCGCTGGATCTTCGTCTTCATGGCGGCCTGGTTCATCGCCATCGTGTTGACCGGGTTCATCCCGGATTCGATCATGAAAATAGGCATGGTGCGCGCCGGAGCGCGGCCGCCGTTCCCGCCTGTGCTGCACATGCATGCGGTGCTGATGGGATCGTTCCTGTTGCTGCTGCTGACGCAAACGACCCTGATGGCGACCGGCCGGCGGGCGTTGCACATGAAGCTGGGTATCGCGGGGGTGATCCTGGCTGTCGCTCTGGTGACGGTCGGCTTCGTCCTGGCGCCGACGATGTATCACGAGACCTGGAACGCACTGCAATCGGCGCCGGCAGCTGGGCGGGCGAAGCTTCAGGAAGTGGTCGCGATCAAGGAGAACATCCTGCTGCTGCAGTTGCGGATCGGGATCTTGTTCCCGCTGTTCCTGGCGATCGGCATCAGGGCGCGCAACGGGAATGCGGGGCTGCACAAAAGGATGATGATCCTGGCGACCGTGATGGCGCTGCCGGCCGGCATCGACCGCATCGCTTGGCTGCCGACAACCATTCCAGCGAGCCCGTTGTCGGTGGATTTGTACACGATCCTGGCGATATCGCCGATGCTGGTGTGGGATGTGGTCCGCAATCACAGCGTGCACCGGGCCTATTGGATCTGGTTCGCGGTGACGCTTCCGGTTGCAGTGGTCGTCAACCTGTTGTGGGACACGCCGGCGTGGCACGCCACCGCGCGGCAGATCATGGGCGTGGCATAAGGCAGACGCTTTACCTTTGAAGGGGTGACCCTTCGTCCGGTGCGCAAGCGCCGCGACCCCCGTCCACCTGGGCGGGGGTTTTTCTTTAGGAGCGATCATGGGTTGGTGGTTCGGGCGGAAGGGTTCGCCGGATATGCGGCCGTTCGTGCCGGATTGGCTGCGGACAAGCGACGAAGGCTTCGCCACGTCTTACGAAACGCAATTCGAGGAGGTGTATCGCAAGAACCCGCTACCGTGTTGCG
The DNA here is from genome assembly GCA_039915275.1 of Sphingomicrobium sp. Taxonomy (GTDB): domain Bacteria; phylum Pseudomonadota; class Alphaproteobacteria; order Sphingomonadales; family Sphingomonadaceae; genus Sphingomicrobium. Next base: position 1,605 of record JBDSNQ010000050.1, on the reverse strand, counting down.
CTCGACGGCACCGCCGGGCGAATCGAGCTCGAGATCGATGTCCCGCAAGTCATTTTCGATGCCGCCGCGCTGGCCGCGGTCGGCACCGGCGTAGCGACTTTGTCGATCTGGCAATTGGGCGACCTCGCCATTTCGCGCGCCGCCGCCATGACCATCACCCTTACCTAGGAGTCCTCCGATGAGTGCCACCCCGCGGCTGTCGCTGCCCTTCATCGTTCCCGGGCAAGCGCAGAAGGAATTGTTTCACAACGAAGCGCTGCAGGTGCTCGACGTGATGGTGGCGGGGGCTGTGGAGGGCCTGCCGCTGGCGACGCCGCCGGCCAGCCCGGTCATCGGAGACTGCTACATCGTCGCCGCCAGTCCGACCGGCGCCTGGGCCGGGCACGCCCAGCAACTTGTGGCCTACACCAGCGGCGGTTGGCGATTCGTCGCGCCCCGCGACGGCATGCGCGTCGATGTGGTGAGCAGCGGAAAGACCGCGGTATATCGCGGCGGCGCCTGGGACGTGGGGACGCTCAACGGGTCGCAACTGGTCGTCGACGGCTTGAAAGTGGTCGGTTCGCGCGGCTCAGCGATCGCGGCCCCGGCGGGTGGACCCACGGTTGATTCCGAAGCCCGGACGGCGATTGGGCTGATCCTTGCTGGACTGCGCCAGCATGGACTTATCGAAATGTAAGAAAAGCTATATTTTCGAGCAGGTTGATAGTGAATTTCGGACTATGTGAGGTTTTTTAGCAACAACTTGAATGAACAGTGACCTTGCGCGGATACAAGTGCTCTCATAATGTGTTCCGGCAGTTCAATTTCAGAACGCACGTGAAAGGGGACAATTATGCGCAAGCTCGCCATCGTAATGGCGCTCGCATCGACAGGGCTAACTACTCCGGCACTCGCTCTCGACCATTCGGGCTACGTCGGCATTGAAGCGGGTGGCATGATCGTTGAGGACACCGTGCTCGATTATACGAGTGCGAGCGTCACGATTCCTGACGCCATCGGCATCAACCATAAGCGCGGCTACGATGTCGACGCCATCGGCGGCTACGACTTCGGTTCGATCCGCGCTGAGCTCGAACTCGGATATAAGCGCGCGAACATCGACGACACCAAGGTTAACGCGGCTCTGTCCGCGCCGTCGACCGCGCTCAAGTTCCCAACCGATGGGCGGGTTTCCGTTCTCTCGGGGATGGTCAATGCGCTGCTCGATTTCGGCGATGACAGTGCCTGGAACGGCTATGTCGGCGGTGGTGTGGGTTATGCCCGCGTCAAGTATCACGCTGATATTGCTGCGCCGGTATCAAGCTTGAGCTTCAGCGATAGCGACAGCGGCCTGGCCTGGCAGGCCATTGCCGGCGTGCGTTATGCGATCAGCCCGAACATGGATCTCGGCCTGAAGTATCGCTTCTTCAACGTGAACAAGCTAAACTTCAGCGGCAGTGGCGGACAACGCTTGCCGTTCGAACTTGACGGTCGTTTCCGTTCGCACAGCCTGTTGCTGAGCCTGATCTACAACTTCGCGCCACCGCCGCCACCGCCACCGCCGCCACCGCCGCCGCCGCCTCCGCCTCCGCCGCCTCCCGCGACGCAGACGTGCCCGGACGGTTC
>JBDSNQ010000058.1:0-6492 GCA_039915275.1 Sphingomicrobium sp. | reverse complement strand
GGAGTTGGCCAGTGAAGCGTATCGTGTGGAGCGGAGTCGCCGCGCTCATTTTCTGTTCGAGCCCGGCATCGCCGCAAACGTCAGCAGCGCCGAGCGGCGCAACGATCGGGCGATCGGGCTTTGCGTCGATTGCGCAGGCGCCACCGTCACCTTGGCCGGAAAAGCCGCGGCCGACGGTGATTGGCGGTCATGGCGGCGGGCCGAGCGTCACTCCGGCGGTGCGGCCATTGCTACGCATTTTCGCGCACAGCGACCGCGCGCTCGGCGCGACCAACCAAGCGCTGCTCGGCGGCCGCATCGTGCTGCGCGACGGCTGCCTGTTCGTAACCGGCCGCAACCAGCCCGACCGGCTCGCTTACTTTGCGCACGAAGTCGCGGTCGGTTTCGACGGCCAGGGCTATCTGTCGCTGCGCACCCGGGGACCGCGACCGCAGCATCTTGGCCGCATCGGCGAGCAATTCAGCTGGGGTGGCCCGATCGGCGCCAGCGAAGCCCTGCCGATGGTCGCCAGGCTTCGTCAGCACTGCGGCACTGCGCCGCTCGAGCATGTCGGGATCCCGCAAAGCGCGCGCCTGTTTCAGATCCGCAGCTGGGTGATCGATTCTATTGCGACGCGCCACCGCATCAGCCGCGACCGTGCCTGGCAGCGGTTCAAGGCCTGCGTCGAGCAGCGCGAAGCGGGCGGCCGGCGCATGTTCGACTGCGATATGATCTAGCGCAACGTTTCCGAATGCTCGACAAAATCTCCCAGCGCCTGATCGAGCGGCCGCAGGAGCAAGCCGCGGCTGCTGGTCAGGCTGGTGTTGGACGGGTTGGCATTCTCCGCAAATCGCACTCGGCCTTTGCCAATGTCGGCAATTCCGGCGACTTCGCGCGCGAGATCGTGCCAGCTGACCGCGCCCTGGTTGGTCAAATGCCAGATGCCCTTTTCGTCATCGAGCAACAGGTCGAGCGCCGCGTGGACGAGGTCGGGGACGTAGGTCGGCGTGACGATCGTCGTGTCGGACGCCACCACTTCTTCCCCGCGCTTCAATCGCTCGATGGTGTCGAACAGGAAGTTGGATCGATCCCACGGCCCGAAGAAGGCGCTAGTGCGGATGATCAAAGCATCCGAATCAATTGCCAGCAACCGCGCCTCGGCTTCGGCCTTGCTGCGGCCGTAGGCACTGTCGGGCGCTGGCGAGTCCGGCTCGATGTACGACCGGCCAAGCTGGCCGTCGAACACCAGGTCGGACGAGAATGTGACTAGCGGAATGCCGCTTAAAGCGCAGGCGCGGGCAAGCAATTCGGGGCCGGTGGCGTTGGCCATGAAGCATTCGTCGGTAAGCTGTTCCGCCTCGCCGACGCGCACGAATCCGGCGGTATTGATGAACGCCCACGGCTTGATGCGCTCGAGCGCGGCGGCAATCGACACCTCATCGGTGATGTCGAGTTCGGCGCGGCTGGTCAGTACATGGGCGAGGCCGCGGTGCGCGCATATGCGCGAAAAAGCCTGGCCGAGCGTGCCGGTCGCGCCGGTGATCAGTATTGGCCTGGCAGTCGTCGCGCTGGTCGACAGCGTATCGTAGCGTGGCCGGGCGAGCGTCCGGCCAGGGCGCCTCCACCAGCCGGGCATGTCGAGCAACGGATGGTCGAACGTCTCGCCTCGTCCAAGCTTGGCCGCCGCTTTTGCCACCAGCGTCGGTCGCGGCACGGGCGCCCGCGTATCGAACGCGCCGACGTCATAGGCTCCTTCGCGGCGGGTCAGCAGCGAGCGCCAGTCGACCACGCCGAACAACGCCCACAAAGTCACCGCGCGGATATCGGCGCCTTGGGCACGCTCGGCTTCGACCGCGCTCCACATCTCGTGCAGCCAGCGCACTTGCTCCTCGCGCGTGCAGCCGTGGTGAACTTCGGTGACCGCGATCGGCATGCCGTAGCGCTCCCAGGTTTCGTGCAGCCGCGCCGCCGGGCCAAGCTGCGGCCTCAACTGGTCGATCCGAGCCGCTTCGACATCGACATAGGTGTCCCGCCCGTTGGAACCCGGCTCGACGCCCGGATAGCGCTCAACGCGATGGTCGAGGAAACGCTCGCTGGTCAGATAATGGTCGAAGCCGATGAGGTCGGGCATGCCAGCGCCGGCGGCGAGTTCATCGAGCTCGGCTTGGCTGGTCGCGCCTCCGAGCAGCCATTGACGGAACGGATGGCCTTCGACGACGCGTCCGGCGAGCAGGTCGAGGCTGAGCCAGCGCCGCGCATTCTCATGATCCGCCTGATAGGCCAGCTCGTCGGTCGCGAAGCTCTTGCCGATGTCCTCGGTGGCGAGCAGCTGCGCCGCCGGATTGACGGAACGGATCGCGGTCATCGCGCGAGCGATTCCGAGGCATTGGATGACGGCGGCGCGGAACGTCGCGTCGATATCGCGAAGGTGCGGGTGCCAATGCCCGTAGAGGCATGACATGCGCGCGGTGGTGAGCGGTTCGTTGACCGGCGTCCAGCTGTCGATCCACGGGTAGCGCCGCGCGACCTTGGCGGCGAAATCGGCCAGCAGAGTCGGGAAAAGGGGGTCGAGCAAATGGGTGTAGCGCGGCCCGGAACCGTGGTGGACCAGCCCGCCGATGACCTTGATGCCGAGTTCGCGCAGCCGGTCCAGCCGCGCATCGTGCCAGGTAAAATCGAGCTCGGTCGGCGTTTCGGGCGCGATCGTCTCCCACAGGATGGGATAGCGCACGGCCTTGATGCCGAGCTCGGCCATGGCGTCGATATCGCTCATCCGCGACGTGTGGCCGGTATCGATTAGCTGGTTGCGATAGTCATCGCCGATCCGCACGACAGTGCATTCGACCCCGCCCCACAGCTCCAGCGGCGCGCCCGCGCCGCTCGTGATCATGCCGCCGCGGCCGCAGACTCCCGCGGCCTTCCAAGCCGTCGCTTGTCGTCCATCTTGCGGAACGTCGCCAGTGCCTGGCCGACGATCTGGTCCATGTTGTAATAGCGATAAGTCGCCAGCCGGCCGACAAAGGTGACACCCGAAGTCTCATCGGCGAGGGCCTCGTAGCGCTTGAACAGCGCCTGATTCTCGGGCCGCGGGATCGGGTAATAGGGATCACCCTCGGCCGTTGGATATTCGTAGGTGATGGTTGTCCGTGGCGCCTGTTGTCCGGTGAGATGCTTATACTCGCTGATCCGCGTGTAGGGCACGTCCGGTGACGGAAAATTGACCGTCCCGACCGACTGATATTGCTCCTGATCGATCGTCTGGTGATCGAATCTCAGGCTGCGGTATGGCAACTTGCCGAAGCGGAAATCGAAATATTCATCGATCGGGCCGGTGTAGACGATGTGGCCGGCTTCGACCTCGTTGCGCACGTCAGCAAAGTCGACGCCCGTCCGAATCTCGATCAGCGGGTTGTCGAGCATCTTCTCGAACATCGCCGTGTAGCCGTCGCGCGGCATGGCCTGGAAGCTGTCGGTGAAATAGCGGTCGTCGGCGTTGGTGCGGGTCGGAATGCGCGACGTAACCTGCTTGTCGAGCTCGCTCGGGTCGAGGTCCCACTGCTTGCGCGTATAGCCGCGGAAGAACAGTTCGTAGAGCTCGCGGCCGATGGCGTTGACGACCACATCCTCGGACGTCCGGATATTCTCGACCGGCTCGGCGCGGGCGGCGAGGAAAGCGGCGGCGTCCTCATCGGTTTCCAGGCCGGCGTCGAACAGCATGTTCAAGGTCGTGCGGTTGATCGGGATTGGCACCAGCTGCCCGCGCGCCTGGGCCAGCACGCGGTGCTCGTACGGCCGCCACGCAGTGAATTGCGACAGATAGTCGACCACCGCCTCGCTGTTGGTGTGGAAGATGTGCGGCCCGTATTTGTGGTACAGGATGCCCGCCTCATCCAGCTCGTCATAAGCGTTGCCGCCAATGTGCGGGCGGCGATCGATCAGCAGAACGCGCGCTTTATGCTCATTTGCGAGCCGCTCGGCGAGGATCGAGCCGGCGAAACCGGCGCCGACGATCAGATAATCGTAACGGGGCTGGTCAGCGAGGTTCATTCCGCGGCCACCAGCAGCGCCGGTGTCGTCAAGCCCGTGCGGACGCCAAGCACTTCGGCGAGCAGCCCCGCCATGCGCGCCTGGGTGGTCTGCCAGCTGGTCGCGGACAGCAGCAGATCAGCCTCGGCCAGCCACTGGCCGCCGCGGTCGTTCGACAGCTCAAGCGCTTTTTCGCACGCGACGACGAAAGTCTCGGCATCGCCCGCGATCTGCACGCCCTCGAGCTGGCCGTAATGGCGAACGACGTCCTTGACCGGGGTCGACACCACCGGCTTGCCGCCGGCAAGATATTCGGGGGTTTTGGTGGGGCTGATGAACTGGGTCGACTCGTTCATCGCGAACGGCATCAGCGCGACGTCCCAGCCGGCGAGGTAGGCCGGAAGCTCGCCGTAGGTCTTGCCACCGAGATAATGGATGTTGGGCCGCTGCGGCAGCTCCTCGGGCGCGATCTTGACCACCGGGCCGACCATCACGAACGACCAGTCCGGGCGCATCGCCGCAACCCGGCCGAGCAGCGCGATGTCGAACCGCTCGTCGAGCACGCCGAAGAAGCCGAGGCGCGGGTGGGGCAGCGCCGCTTGGTCGGCGGGGTCCGCAATCACGCCGCGGGCCTTGCCGAAATGCGCGCGATCGACCGACGAGGGGAACAGATGGACGCTGTTGTGACGGTCCTTCTTGGCCTCGAACAGGCTCGAACCGCCGGTGAAGACGAGGTCGGCCTTGTCGATCAGCTCCTGCTCGAGCTCGAGCAGGCCTTCCGGCGCGAAGCGGAACTTGCTCAGTTCGTCCATGCAATCATAAACCAAAGCGCTGGTGTCGAGATGGCGCGAGAAGGACAGCATCATCGGCGTGTAATACCATGAGACGAGCGGTCCGTTCAGCATTGACACAAAGCCGTCTAGCAAGCCCTTCAGGCTCGCGTCGCGCTGCTCCGCGCTCAGCCCCTGGGGAAGCTGCGGCACGACCACGCGAACGCGCGGGAAACCCTCGGCCTCGTGGACCTGGAGGTGCGCAGTCTGATCGGCGCCGATGTCCATCGGCTCTTCCCAGAACACGACCAGCATGTCTTCGACGAAGCGGCTCATCAGATGCTGCGGGCGCTGGAACACAAAGTCCCACCGCAAGTGCGAGAAACAGATCAAATTCGGGCGCTCCGAATTCCTCGGCGAGGGCTCCGCAAACGATTCAACCGGTGCCCCGTTGTGATCCAACATTTCGCGAATATTCCCTCTGATGTGAGAAGCCTATCTGTCCAACGGGCATGGAGGGGTTCCGGTTCCGCAGCCCCGGCCCAGGTCAGGACAAATGCCTTTTGTGCACTGCAACATACACCACAGAGGCTGATTGACCTAATGCCCTGCTCATGGAAGGAAGCGGACCTTCCGAAGCGCTAGCAAAGCGGGAAAAGATGGCGACCACGATCGAACAACTCGAGAAACGCCGCGAACTGGCCAAGCTCGGCGGCGGCGCCAAACGTATTGCAGCGCAGCATGCAAAAGGTCGGCTCACCGCGCGCGAGCGCCTGTCGGTGCTACTCGACCCCGGCAGCTTCGAGGAAACCGACATGTTCGTCGAGCATAATTGCTCGGACTTCGGGATGGAGACGCAGAAGATTCCGGGTGACGGCGTGGTCACCGGGTCAGGCACGATCAATGGCCGGCTGGTGTATGTGTTCGCGCAGGATTTCACCGTGTTCGGCGGTTCCTTGTCCGAACGCCACGCGCAAAAAATCTGCAAGGTGATGGACGCGGCGATGAAGGTCGGCGCCCCGGTCATCGGCTTGAACGACAGCGGTGGCGCCCGCATCCAGGAAGGTGTCGCCAGCCTCGCCGGCTATGCCGAAGTGTTCCAGCGAAACGTGCTTGCGTCAGGCGTGGTCCCGCAGGTCAGCCTGATCATGGGCCCATGCGCCGGCGGCGCGGTCTATTCGCCGGCGATGACCGACTTCATCTTCATGGTGAAGGATTCGAGCTACATGTTCGTCACCGGGCCCGAGGTGGTCAAGACGGTAACCAACGAGGTCGTGACCCAGGAAGAGCTGGGCGGCGCCGTCACTCACACCACCAAGTCGGGCGTCGCCGACGTCGCGTTCGAGAATGATATCGACGCGCTGCTGGCGACCCGCGAATTCTTCGATTTCCTGCCGTCGTCGAACCGCCACGACGTGCCCGAGCGGCCGTGCACCGACCCGTGGGACCGGATCGAGGACAGCCTCGACACGCTGGTGCCACCAAGCGCGGCTACGCCCTACGACATGCACGAGCTGATCCGGAAGGTCGCCGACGAAGGCGACTTCTTCGAACTGATGCCGAGCCACGCCGCCAACATCATCATCGGCTTCTGCCGCATCGAAGGGCGCACCGTCGGCGTCGTCGCCAACCAGCCGACGGTGCTCGCCGGCTGCCTGGACATCGACTCGTCGAAAAAGGGCGCGCGCTTCGTTCGTTTCTGCGACGCGTTCGAGAT
>JBDSNQ010000160.1:0-9409 GCA_039915275.1 Sphingomicrobium sp. | reverse complement strand
GCCGGGGCGGACGCCGGTCGAGACCCGGGTGATCAGCGACGAGCGCTTGGCGGAGGTGATCGACGGGCTCGGGCGGCATTTGGCGGGGGGCGGCCAGGCGTTCTGGGTGTGCCCGTTGGTCGAGGAGAGCGACAAGATCGACAGCGCCGCGGCCGAGCAACGCGCGGCGGTGCTGCGGCTGAGGTTCGGCGAGCGAGTTGGATTGGTCCACGGGCGGATGAAGGGGCCGGAGAAGGATTCGGTGATGGGCGCCTTTGCGAGCGGCGAGCTGGCGGTGCTGGTCGCAACGACGGTGATCGAGGTCGGCGTCGATGTGCCCAATGCGACGCTGATGGTGGTCGAGGGGGCGGATCGGTTTGGATTGGCCCAGCTTCACCAGTTGCGCGGGCGGGTCGGGCGCGGGGAGGGGAAGAGCATCTGCCTGCTGGTGCGGGGGCAGAGCCTGTCGGAGACCGCGCGGGCGCGGCTGGCGCTGATGCGCGAGACCAACGACGGCTTCCGCATCGCCGAGGAGGATCTGCGGCTGCGCGGACCGGGGGAGATTTTGGGTACGAAGCAGTCCGGCGAAGCGGGTTTTCGGGTGGCGACGGCGGAGGAAGTCGCCGAGCTGGCGCCGATTACGCAGAGCGACGCCCAGCAGCTGCTCGACCGCGACGGTGGGCTCGCCGGCCCGCGCGGGCAAGCGGCGCGGACGTGCCTTTACCTTTTCGAACGCGACCAGGCGGTGGGATTGATCAGGAGCGGTTAGCGGGTAAGCAACCCGTGCTTTTTCTTGCCGAGGCTGAGTTTGCCGGCGGTCGCGACCATCGCGGGATCGCTGACCACGACATCGTCGAGCCGCACCGCGCCCTCGGCGATCTTGCGTTTGGCCTCGCCGTTGGACGCGGTGAAGCCGAGTTGGGTCAGGGCTTGCGCGACCGTCATCCCGTCGCCGAGCGCCAGCGTCGGCAAATCCTCGCCGCTGCCGCCGGCGAACGTCGACCGTGCGGTTTCCTTGGCGTTGGTTGCGGCGTCGCGCCCGTGGAGCAGCGCGGTGGCCTCGGTCGCCAGCACCACCTTGGCGTCGTTGATCGCGGCGCCGTCGAGCGCTTCCAATTTGGCGATCTGATCGAGCGGCAGATCGGTGAACAGCTTGAGGAATTTGCTGACGTCGGCGTCGTCGGTGTTGCGCCAGAATTGCCAGTAATCGTACGGGCTGAGCTGATCAGCATTGAGCCACACCGCGCCCGATGCCGTCTTGCCCATCTTGGCCCCGTCGGCGGTGGTGATCAGCGGCGTCGTGACGCCATAGAGCTCGGCGCCGTCGATGCGCCGGCCAAGGTCGATGCCGTTGACGATATTGCCCCATTGGTCGGAGCCGCCCATCTGCAGGCGGACGCCGGCGCGGCGCGACAGCTCGAGGAAATCATAGGCCTGGAGGATCATGTAATTGAATTCGAGGAAGGTCAGCGGTTGCTCGCGGTCGAGGCGCAGCTTGACCGAATCGAAGGTCAGCATGCGGTTGATGGTGAAATGGCGGCCAACGTCGCGCAGAAAGGGGACGTAGGCGAGGCCGTCGAGCCATTCGGCATTGTCGAGCAGGATGGCGCCGGTCGGGCTGTCATCGAAGCTCAGCAGACGCTCGAACACCCGGCGGATCGAGGCGATGTTGGCGTTGATCCCCTCGGTCGTGAGCAATTGGCGGGCCTCGTCCTTGCCCGAGGGGTCGCCGACCTTGGTCGTGCCGCCGCCCATCAGCACGACCGGCCGGTGGCCCGCCTGCTGCAGCCGGCGCAGCATCATGATCTGGACCAGATTGCCGACGTGGAGGCTGGGCGCGGTGGCGTCGAAGCCGATGTAGCCGGAGATGACCCCCGCGTCCGCCAGCGCATCGAGCGCCGCGGCGTCGGTCGCCTGGTGGATGTAGCCGCGCGTCTCGAGCAGCTGGAGGAGGGAGGATTTGTAGGCGGGCATCGCACGGTGCTTACCGACAGACATCCACTTCGTCATCCCCGCGAAAGCGGGGACCCAGCGCCAAGCCAAAACTGGGTTCCCGCTTTCGCGGGAATGACGATAATAAGGCGAATGCAGTTCATCCTTCAGCCCCATCCGGAGACGCCGGCCTCAGGTCCGGCGTTCAAGGTCTGGGCTACGGTCGACCATATTGCCTCCCTCGGCGCGGCCGTGGCGACAACCAACATCTGGTTTGGGGTCGGGGCGCCGATCGACCGTTTCGTCATTCCCAAGCTCACCGAGCCGTGGCGCGCCGACGATCTATGGCAGTCGACCTGCTTCGAAGCATTCCTCCGGGTCGCGGGTGAAGTGGCGTATCGCGAATGGAATTTCGCCCCGTCAGGAAAGTGGGCGGCGTATGATTTTGCGAATTATCGCGAGGGATCGACCAGGGCCGAGGTCGGATCGCCGCCCTATATCCGGATGGAGGATAATTTCACCTGGTGGACGGTTGGCGCGACCGTCGCAATCGAGGCCGACAAGGACTGGCAATTGGGCCTGTCGGCGGTCATCGAGGAAGTGGACGGCACCAAGTCTTACTGGGCGCTAGCGCACGGGGCCGGGCCGCCAGACTTTCACAACCCGGCTTGCTTCGCTTACCACCTGCCTCCATTCGAGCCAGAATGACCCTGTTCGGAATCGACCGGCTGCTGGCCCAGCCTGAACTGCGCCGGCCGCTCGAAGGCCAGCGCGTGGCGCTTCTCGCCCATCCGGCGTCAGTGACCCGGGATCTCACCCACAGCCTCGACGCGCTTGCCGCGGTTGGGCTCAACCTCACCGCCGCGTTCGGGCCGCAGCACGGCCTGCGCGGCGACAAGCAGGACAATATGGTCGAGACCGCGGACTTCACCGATCCGGTCCACGGCATTCCCGTATTCAGTCTCTACGGCGAAGTCCGCCGCCCGACGAGCCACTCGATGGACAGCTTCGACACCATCCTGATCGACCTGCAGGACCTTGGCTGCCGGATCTACACCTTCATCACCACGCTGCTCTACATGCTCGAAGCGGCGGCGGAACATAACAAGGCGGTGTGGGTGCTCGACCGCCCCAACCCCGCCGGGCGGCCGGTCGAAGGGTTGGCACTGCGACCTGGCTGGGAGAGCTTCGTAGGGGCTGGGCCGATGCCGATGCGGCACGGCCTCACGCTGGGCGAGATGGGCCGCTGGTTCGTCGATCATTTCCAGCTCGACGTCGACTATCGGGTGATCGACATGGACGGGTGGCGGCCCGACGATGGGCCGGGCTTCGGCTGGCCCGACGACCGCATCTGGATCAACCCCAGCCCCAACGCCGCCAACCTCAACATGGCCCGCGCCTACGCCGGCACGGTGATGCTCGAAGGGACCACGCTGAGTGAGGGGCGGGGGACGACCCGGCCGCTCGAATTGTTCGGGGCGCCGGATATCGACGCCCGGGCGGTGATGGCGGAGATGGACATTTTGGCGCCGCAGTGGCTGGCCGGTTGCAAGCTGCGCGAAATCTTCTTCGAGCCGACCTTTCACAAGCATGTCGGCAAGCTGTGTCATGGCGTTCACATCCACGCCGAGGGGCCGTTCTACGACCATGCGACGTTCAGGCCGTGGCGGTTGCAGGCGCTCGCCTTCAAGGCGATCCGGCGGCTTTACATGGACTATGATCTGTGGCGCGATTTCCCCTACGAATATGAGCTCGGCAAGCTCGCCATCGACGTCATCAATGGTTCCCCATTGCTGCGCGAGTGGGTCGACGACGCCGCGTCCCAACCCGGCGACCTCGACGCGCTCGCCGGTGCGGACGAAACCGCGTGGGCAAGCAAGCCGGGGCCGTAAGACTAACCGCCGGCCGCGACACTCCGTCGATAGCCTGTGGCGGATATCCTCCCGATCGGGCGGCTTGGTTAACGAAAGTGTAGGACGTTACCGCTTATTCCCCGTGCAATAGGATTGGGAGCGGGCAGAACCATGGCGACGCAGGGGATCGAAGAAGTCACCGAGAACGCGATTCGTGCGGTGGCGCGCGACTGCGGTTCGCTGTCGATGGAATGCAGCGATGTCGCCGGCTACGTCCAGGACGTGGCGGGCCGCATCGGCGATCATTTGAAAGTACTCGACGGCCTCGAGGACGTCACCACGCGGCTGCTCGCCGACCAGGCCCGGGTGTCCGATTCAACCGACGAAGCGCGGCTGCTGTCCGAGCAAGCCAAGGCCAAGCTCGAAGCCGGCCGCGAAGCGATCGAAGGTACCATCGACGGCTTCAAGGGCCTGACCGATCTGATCGTGCAGCTGGGCGAACGCATGGCCGGCTTTGCCGCCGCGATGAACCAGGTTCAGATGGTGTCGTCGACTATCGAGACGATCGCCCGCAAAACCAATATGTTGGCGCTCAACGCAACCATCGAGGCGGCCCGGGCCGGCGATGCCGGCCGCAGCTTTGCGGTGGTGGCAGCCGAAGTGAAGAAGCTCGCCCACGATACCCGTGCGGCGACCAGCAAAATCGCCCTGACGATAAGCGAGCTGACCCGCGAGGCCGGCGCCGTGACGTCCGAGATCAAGACCGGCGTCGAGCGCAGCCGTGCCGCGCAATTGGGCTTCGGCCAGATCAGCGCCACCGTTCGCGAAGTGTCCGAGATTGTCGGCATGGTCGATCGCCAGACCGAAGGCATCGCCCACTCGACCAGCCTGATCCAGACCAGCGTCGATCGCGTGAAGGCCGGCCTGACCGACTTCGCCGGCGATGCCCGCGATAACGGCAACCAGCTAATGCAGGCGCAAAAGCGGCTCAACCACCTCGAACTGCTGTCCAACACGATGCTCGACACACTCGCCAATTCGGGTGCCGAGATCGACGACACGCCGTTCATTTTGAAAGCCCAGGAAGCGACGCGGATGATCGCCATCGCGATCGAGCACGGGATCGATTCGGGCGAATTTGCCCTCGAGGATGTGTTCGACCGCGACTATCAGGAGATCGAGGGCAGCAACCCGACGCAATACAACACCCGCTTTTGCATCTTTGCCGACAAATATGTCCAGCCGGTGCTCGACCGGACCAAGGCGTCCGACGGGCGCATCATCGGCTCGGCGATCGGCGACATGAACGGCTATCTGCCGACTCATCTTTCCGAACGCAGCCAGCCGCAAGGCGCCGACCCGGTGTGGAACGACGAACATTGCCGCAACAAGCGCGTGCTGATCGACGACACCACCCGCAACGCCCTGCTGAGCAACCGGCCGGCGACCCTGGCGACGTACCGGATGGAACTTGGCGACAAGAACATCCCGGTCAAGAATGTGTTCGTGCCGTTGTTCGTCAAGGGCCGCCGCTGGGGCAATTTCGAACTCGCTTACCGCGACGATTGATTTCGTCATTCTCGCGCAAGCGGGGACCCAGTTTTCCTGATTTAGCTAGGTTACCGCCTTCGCGGGAATGACAATGGCCGACGCTTAGCCGTCCCAGTCGGCGCGGGCGCTTGCGCGCGCTTCGAGCAGGTCGAACAAGGCGCGGTGCTGGAGAAGCAGTTGCTCGCCGCCGAACGCCAGTGCGCGGCCGCTCGCAGGACTGTCCGACATGCCGTCGATGATCTGGGTCAGCGAGGCCTCGTCGGGCAGCGATTGGGCAGGGCAATCGAGCCCGGCCTTGACCGCGGCGCGATCAAGCAGGCGGCGAATCGGCCGCCAGTCACTGACCAATGCGGTCGCCGCGCCTAGCGCGCAGCCGGTCCGCTCGGACGAAGCGAGGATTTCCAAGGCGTGGCGCTGTGCCACCAGGCTGGCTTCGGTCTCGGCCGCTCCGGGCGTGCTCGGCAACGGGCCAACCGCGGCGGTCAGGCGCACGACGTACAACCGTTCGCGCTCAAAGGCCTCGGACGCATCGGCAAGCCAGGTTCGCGCCGGGCTGGCCGGGGCCTGGGTCAAGGCGAGCTCGATCAAACCGGGATGACGGCCGTGCAGCCCGCACAGCAAGTGCACCGCGTCGGCGACGTCGCGACCGGAATGCGGCCCCGATCCCTCGATCAGCGCGTGGAGATGGGGATGGCGCGCGCAGCCGTTCCCGACGACGCGAGCAAGATGCGCCTCGGCGACGCTGACGGGATTGCGGTCAACGGACCGACTGCTCGCCATTCGCTCTTTTCCCTTCGCCAACTGGTTACGCGGTACCCAATAAGGGGGCACCCTAACCCAAGGGCGTAAAGAGGAGGTTTATGGCGGCGTAAGCTTTCAGAGAGGGAGATTAAGAGATGGCCGACCGATCAGGCGGCAAGTCGCTCGGCGGTCGTTTGATTGACGGCCTCGACCGGCGGCTGAACGATGGCCGGTGGCGCCGAGGCAAAAGCCGCTTTCGGGTAGAGCCAGCGGGACAAAGCGAAGGCCGCGCCAAGCACCAGATAGATGACGAGGATCGCCAGGGGATTCCACAGCACCCCGGCGGCGAACGGCACGCGCAGGAAATTGGGATTGAACCCGAAATCTTCGCCAATCCCTTCGCACACACCCAGGATCGTGTCGTGACGCAGGACCAGATTGGGCCGTGGCTCTTGAATTTGCTCGGGGGCGGTAAGGGCGTCTTGCATTGGAAACTCCGTTGGTGCCGCGAGATGGGAAGTCCCCACGGGAATGCAAGGTACTGAGCAAGGTCCGTGCCAGAATGTGAAAGTGGCGCATTTCCAGACGATTAGAGAAACTGAGCCGGGGTTTAGGGTCAGCCGCCGCAGTGATCGCTCGCCGAATGTTGGGAAATGTCACCATAATTGGCGCGGGCAAGGCCGAGGCTGCGCGAGAAGGGCGGGAGGCCCCTCAGCGGGTAGGGGTATATTCACACATCCGCGCCAATATGGGCCCGTTGTTTTTCAGTGCGGGTGGAAAGATTTTGCAACATTCAGCAAGCAAAGCCGTCCGGCTGGCCGGCAGCCACGTCATTACGACCTGTGCGACGATGGCCGCGATCTTGCTGTTCGTCGGCCTCGGCAGCCAGATTCTGCCGCGCGCCATCGCCGGCGTGGCGCTGCCCGAATCGGCCGGCAGCCTGCGAATGGCGTTCATCCTCAATATCGCGATCATCCTGTTCGGATGGCGGCGGTCCAAGGATCTCAAGGATGCCCTGGACGCCCATGAGCAAGCCGAGCGCGCGGCGCATCGCAGCGCCAATACCGATCATGCCACCGAGCTCGCCAACCGCCGGGAATTGCTGCGATCGCTTTCGGACATGCTGGAATCGAAGCGTTCGGGCGTCCTGCTGCTACTCGACCTCGATCATTTCAAGCGGGTCAACGACCTCCATGGGCACCACGTCGGAGACGAGCTTTTGCGCGCGGTCGCCGACGTGCTCCGGGTTACCGCCCCGCCAGGTTCGTGCTGCGCCCGGATCGGCGGCGACGAATTCGCGATTCTGCTCGACAGCGACGGCCGGGCGGCCGCCGAAGAGCTGGGCCAAAGGATCCTGTTTCAATTGAGCACGCCCTTCCGGATCGGCAATATCCAGGCGCAAGTCTCATCGTCGATCGGCCTCGCCGTGGTTGAACGCTCGGTCACCGAGGAGGCGGCGCTTCGGCGCGCCGATGTCGGGCTCTACGCGGCCAAGGCCGCAGGGCGGAACTGCCTGGCCTGGTTCGACGATAAAATGGAGCGCGATCTTTCGACCCGGCTCAAGCTTGAGGAAGACATCCGTCGCGGGGTTGAGGCGGGCGAGTTCGTGCCGTTCTTCCAGCCGCTGATCGATCTTGCGTCCAAGGAACTAGTCGGCTTCGAAGCGCTCGCTCGCTGGCGCTCGCGCAATGGAGAACTGCTCGAACCCGAAAGCTTCCTCGAGGCGGCCGAACGGACCGGCCTCATCGGGCCCTTGTCGATGAGCGTGATGGAGCAGGCCCTAACCGAGGCGCGCAATTGGCCCGGTCACTTGAAAATCGCCGTCAACGTTTCGCCGATTCAGTTTCGTGACCCGACCCTCGCTTCCCAAATCGTCAAGGTGTTGGCGAGCACTGGCTTCCCCGCCAGCCGCCTCGAGATCGAGATTACTGAAGGCTCGCTGCTCGAAGACCGGGCGCAGGTCACGACCATCCTCAAAAGCCTCAAAAATCTCGGGATCAGCATTTCCCTGGATGACTTCGGCACCGGCTATGCCTCGCTGTCGCAGCTGCACACGCTGCCGGTCGACCGGATCAAGATCGACCGCAGCTTCATCAACACTTTGGTCAAGAGCGAGCGGACCTCGGCCATTGTCCAGACCATCGCCAGCATGGGCCACAAGCTCAATGTGCCGATCACCGCCGAAGGCGTCGAGTCCGAGCAGATCCGCAACGAACTGAGCAAGCTGGGTTGTTCGGAAGCCCAAGGCTGGCTGTTCGGGCGCGCGGTATCCGCCGACACCGTCCGCTCCTTCCTGGAGATGGGCGGCGGCCAGCCGACGACCGAACATATTGCCGAGAATTATTCCGCCAAGTCGGTCGAAAGCCGCTGCCGGCAGAGCAAGTTCGGATCCTAGCTGGGCGAGTCGCTAGCGTCGGCGCATTGCCTATTTGGCCAGACCATCCGCGAGGAAATCTTCAGCGCGGATTGCAAGCTCGGTGCGGCTGCTGACGCCGAGCTTCTCGAACACCGCATGGAGGTAGGTTTTGACCGTGCCTTCGGTGACCCCCAATTGCTCGGCGATTTCGCGGTTGCGCAGGCCGGTGCGAACGAACCCGATCAGTTGGCGTTCGCGCGGCGTTAGCCCGGCGCGGCCGCTATGCGCCGGGGCCCGGGCAAGTTGCTTGGCCCGCTGGGTCAGCTCAGGATCGAACCACGAGCGGCCATGGCGGACGTGATCGAGGCAATCGAGCAGGAACGCCGGGTCCGAATTCTTGAGCACGATCCCCGACACTTTGAGCGATTTCGCCTCGATTAACGCCGAATCGTCGATCGCCGCGATCAGCAAGATGATCCGCGGAGCGATTGACCCGGGCGCCGCGGGCGTTGTCGCGCGGATCCGCCGCAGCACATCCATCCCAGTGCCGCCGGGCATCTGGAGATCGAGCAACAGGATGTCCGGGGCCAGCCGCTCGACCTCGCGCAGGGTCGCCTCGCCGGTGCCGGCGGTGCCGACGATTTCAAATTCGGTGTCGCGCAGCAGCACTTCGAGCGCGGTGCGGATCATCGGATGATCGTCGGCCAGCAGGATGCGGGTGAACGGTAGGAATTGGGTCACCGGCGCCGCTTTGCAATCGGGAGCGTAATCGCGATCTTGGTCACCGCCATGCCGCGCGACATGTCGAGCGTTCCGCCCGATTGCTCGACCCGCTCCTGCAGCGAGGCTGGCATGCCCAGCCGTTTGCCGGCCGCGGGAGGCACGGTGATGTCGTTGACAAACACCAGCCGCAGCTCGTCCGCCGTCGCGGCGAGACTGACCGTGACCGACTTGGCCTCGGCGTGGCGGACGGCATTGGCGACCGCCTCGCGCATCA
>JBDSNQ010000241.1:0-3115 GCA_039915275.1 Sphingomicrobium sp. | reverse complement strand
AGCGCCGATTGCGCGCCAGATCCTCGGCCCGGGCCGCTCGATACGGCCGGGTATCCAGCTTCGACCGCAGATAAGCGAGGTTACCCTTGTCGAGGCCGAGCGAGGTAGCGAAGGTCGGCGACGACCGCACCTGCTCGTTGAAAATCTTGTCGAACAACGCGTTGAGCGCGGCGTCGCCATGTCCCTTGGCGCCCTTGCGCAGCGGCGCGACCAACACTTTGGCAGCGGCGCCTGACGATAGCGGGAGCGAAAGCGCGGTGGCGCCTCCGGCATAGAGGAATGACCGACGATCCATTCGCAATGTTCCTTACTCGAAAGGGGACAGCTCGAGTTTGGAATAGCCGCGTCATGCGGCGCTGCAAGTGCGTTTGTCGAAAGCTACCCTACGCTTGCAGCCGATATTGCTTCAAAAGGTCGTAGAGCGTCGGCCGGCTGATCCCGAGCAGCTTCGCCGCGCCCGAGATATTATTCTCGGTGCGGCTCATCGCCTGGCGGATCGCCCGGCGATCAGCGACCTCGCGCGCGGCGCGCAGGTTGATCGACGGCGGCGCTTCATCGGTACCGCACGGCAGGTCGAGATCGTCGGCCCCGATCATCTTGCTGTCGGTCATGATGACCGCGCGTTTGATGCGGTTCTCGAGCTCGCGGACATTGCCGGGCCAATTATAGACATCGATCGCGGCGACCGCATCGGGGGCGAGGCCCTGGACCTTGGGGTTCATGTCGCGTGCGAACAGGTTGACGAAATGGCGCGCGAGCAGAACCGAATCTCCGGCGCGTTCGGCCAGCGAGGGGATTTTCACGACCACTTCGGCAAGCCGGTAATAAAGGTCTTCGCGGAAGCCTCCGGTGGCGATCATGACCTCCAGATTCTGGTGAGTCGCGCAGACGATGCGGGTGTCGACCGGGATTGGATGCCGGCCGCCGATGCGCTCGATCACTCGTTCCTGTAGGAAGCGCAGCAGCTTCACCTGGAGCGCCAATGGAATGTCGCCGACTTCGTCGAGGAACAAAGTGCCGCCTTCGGCCAGCTCGATCTTGCCGACGTTGGTCTTGACCGCGCCGGTGAACGCGCCGCGCTCATAGCCGAACAGTTCGGATTCGAGCAGATTCTCGGGGATCGCCGCGCAATTGATGGCGACGAAGGCTCCGCCGCTGCGGCTACTCTGTTCGTGTACCGCGCGGGCCAGCAGCTCCTTGCCGGTGCCGCTGGCGCCGAGCAGCATGACCGACACGCCGGCGGTGGCGACGCGTTCGATGGTTTTGGCGACCTTGAGCATCTCCGGCGCGGCGCTGATCATCGATCCCAAGACCGTCGTGTCGCCATTGGCCTCGAACCGCCGATTCTCGGTTTCGATGTCGTGCAAGTGGAACGCGCGGGCGACGATCAACCCAAGCTCATCGATGTCGACCGGCTTGCGATAGAAGTCATAGGCGCCGCACGCGATCGCCTTCAAAGCACTTTCGCGCGCGCCGTGACCGGAGGCGACGATGACCTTGGTGTCGGGCTTGAGCCGAACCATCTCGGTCAGGGTCGCAAAACCTTCTTCGGTGCCATCCGGGTCGGGCGGCAGGCCGAGGTCGAGGGTCACCACTGCGGGCTCATGCACACGCAGCGCCTCGATCGCCGACGCGCGGTCTCCGGCGACCACTACGCGATAGCCATCGTACGCCCATTTGAGCTGACGTTGGAGCCCTTCGTCATCTTCGACGATCAACAGCACAGGAAGGTCGTTGGGCTCGCTCATGCGCTTTTCCGTCGCAGGGTGCTGGCCGGGCTGGCGGCGAGCAGGATGGTGAAGGTGGTGCCGTGCCCGGGCCGGCTGTCGACGCTGAGGCGCCCGCCCATGGCGGCGATCAGCGAGCGCGCTTCGAACGAGCCGATGCCGAACCCGTCCGCCTTGGTCGACGCGAATGGCTGGAACAGCCGGTTGCGGATGAAGTCACAGTCCATGCCGCAGCCGTGGTCGGCGATCGTCACCAGCACCGAATTGCCGCGCTCCGCGACGCGGACGGTGACCGGCTTGCCAGCGGGACTGGCCTCGACCGCATTCTGGATCAAATGTCCGACCGCTTGCTCCAGGCCGTTGGGATCGACCACTGCGCTCAGCGACGCATCGCCGAGCAATCGCACGTCATGGTTGCGGCGATTGGTGGCGATCGCCGACGACAGAATTTCGCGCAACGGACAGGGCTCGCTGCGCTGGGCACGCTGGGTCGCTTGCGGCGACAAGCGCGCCAGGAGTTCGTTCATTTTGCCGACCGAACTCTTCAGCGTCGCGATCATATCCGTGCGGAATTCCTGATTGCCGGCGTGGCGCTCGGCGTTGCGCGACAGCAGCGACAATTGGCTGACGAGATTTTTGATGTCGTGGAGGATGAAGGCGAAGCGACGATTGAAGTCCTCGAACCGCTGCGCATTCGACAATGCTTCCTGTCCGTGGGCCTCGGCCAGCGAGCTCGCCGCCTGCCGGCCGGCGGTGCGCAGCAGGTCGAAATCTTCCCAATCGAGCGCGCGCCGATAATCGGGCGCCGCCAGCAAGACCAACCCGAACAGCCGATCATTGTGGATCAGCGGCACCCCGGCCCAGGCCATCTCGTCTTCGGCGATCCAAGCTGGCACATCGATCACCAAGTCCTTGGGGTGACCCCAGCGGCCGCGATAGGCATCGAGCTCGAGTATCCGGCCGGAGCTTTCAACCGCGCGCCAGAAATCGCCGCTTTCGAGTTCCCCGACGGGTGGGTTGCGGCCCGGCCAGTTCCACGCCGCGGAGGTCGACAGCGCGCCGGCGGCATCGGTCACTAGCAACAGTCCCCCAGGTGCGTCGGCGATGTCGGCGAAGGCCTTGATCACCCGCTCGCCAAGCGGCGGGGCATCGGTTCCGGCGCGGCCCAGCGTCTCGGTGAAGCGCAGCCATTCGGTGCGATAGTCGTAGCGATGCTCGAACAAATGCTTGGCCAGCTTGACCTTGGCCCAGCTGCGCGCGCTGGGGCTCGGCAGCAACACCATCGCGCCGACCGTGGTGACCGCCAACAGCGCGACGAGCAGGCTGCCCGACCAGTCCCAGCCCGACCCGCGCAGGGCGGTGGCGAGGACGGTCATCACCGTGAAATA